>CALBGD010000305.1 GCA_937893735.1 uncultured Clostridia bacterium
GCCCTCTCCGAAGATGTCGATTATGTTGCCGCAGTCGCTCTTTGCACCATCGCTGATGTGGATAACAGCGGGATCAACCTCTGCGCCGAAGCTCTTATAATATCCGGAAACTGCTTCGCGGAGGAAGTCGTAGCCAGCACCGCTGTCCTCATATCCGCGGAAAGTCTCCTTTACGCCCATTTCCTTCGCAGCCTTCACCATTGCGTCAACTACAACGGGAGCAAGCGGCTGTGTAACGTCGCCGATACCCATTCTGATGAGCTTTGCGTCAGGGTGAGCGGCGGTATATGCCTTTATTCTCTTTGCAATATCAATAAAAAGGTAATTTTTCTTCAGATTGAAGAAATTTTCATTCAGCTTTGCCATGTTCTATTGTCCTTTCATTTTATGTGCGCTTCCTGAGAAACGTTAGTCCACACTATATTTTACTATATTTCTTGCTGTTTGTCAATGCCTTTTGTTCAAACACTGGATTTTTTCATTTGGTATCCGAAAATCAGGCACTGCATCACTTGACAAGCAAAGCAATTTATGATAAAATAGACATATAAGATTAGTCAAAAGGCGGTGAAAACGTGAGAGATCTGGCGAAAGCTGTAAAATCTTCCCTAATATACGAGCTTTTTTCCGATGATGACAGACAGCAGGTCATAAACTTCATATGTGAGTCATTTTCTGTGATCCCTGTTGACCTAGACCCTGATTCACAATGGGTAGAATTTCACTCTGCAAGAACTCACCGGCTTGCCATTCTCATGCACAAGAAATACCGTCTGGCATTTGTCCTTTCGGAGCTTATATTCCAGAATCCGGATTTTCATATAGAATATACCGATGACTTTAACAAGCCTGAATGGTACATAAATGACATTGACATTTTTAACAACGATTTCCGATATATTCACTGGAACGAGCCTGAATCCGTAGTAGATACGCACGCCTTTGACCTGATGGACATGAGATTTGCAACTGAATGACACAAATTATAAATCCCGGAGCTTTCGCCCCGGGATTTATATTATACCTCGGTTCTGCTTATTTCAAGCAGCTTCTCTGAAATTCCGGATACCTGCGCGAACGCTTCCTCCATCATTGCGGCAAGCTCCTTCTGACGCTCTATCGCATTCTGAATGGACTGCACCTGTTCAATGGACGAATTTGCAACATCCTCCATGGCAGATGCTGACCCTGCCACACGTGACTGATATTCTGCGCTTTCCCTGATATTTTTCTGTGTTTCGATAACTGTCTTGTTGGAGCGGCTCTGGAGTTCAAGTATCTCGGTTGCTTCGTTGTTTGCCCTGCCGATCTCTTCGATTCCCTCGGCAACCTTTTTCTCGTTTCCGGAAACAGCCTCTCGGGTCTGCTTCATGCTCTCGTTCATTCGGTCTATCTGCTCGGAAATGCTCTGGGTCGCCTTACGGCTGCCTGCCGCAAGAGTCCTTACCTGAGAAGCAACCACTGCGAATCCCCTGCCATACTCACCTGCGCGTGCAGCTTCAATAGAAGCATTGAGCGCAAGAATATGCGTCTGCTCTGCAATATCGTCTATCGTTCCGGAGAAGCCTGCAATTTCACGGACGCACTCACTGAGGCTGTCCATTCTGTCACGTATCAGCTTTCCGGATTCGCCTATCTGTTCCACTGAACCGGCGGCGCGCTCCATGGTCTCTATGTAGCCGCTGCTCTTTTTGTAGGATTCATCGGCTATCTGAGCCATACTGTCAGTCTGACTGAGCACCTCGTTCATCAGCCTTTCCATATCCGATATTCCTGATGTCGTGCTCTTAACGTGCTCCAGAGTATTTTCGCAGCCTGTCATTGTCTTATCAGCTTCGCTCTCTATGCGATGATTGTTTTCAGCGGAATTCTGCATTGCCCGGCTGAGGTTCTCCATCAGCTTGGAAAGCTGTTCGGAAGCGCTGCCGCAGTTATTGAGTATATCCTTTACCTGCTCGGAATTGTGCAGGTTCTCGAGCATTTTTCTGGATCTTCCGGCAAGTGCGATAAATACCGCAGACATAGCCACATATTCCATTGTATAGCCAAGTGTGTACGCGATAAACCAGCCCATTCTTGTGCGTTCGCCGATGTCTGCGTTACCCGAACGGAAATATACAGCCGCAACAAGGCAGACATATCCAATAACAGATGTCAGAATAGTGAATTTCTTGTCAAAATACAGACAGCTCAGTGCCATTGCAAGAAGATAAGTCATATAAATGCCGATATGCGCGTTGCTTGCCATCAGCGCAATTACTACTGCAACTGCAATAACGCTGTAATATTTGATGAACTTTGCAGGTACTTTCAGCTTATAAAGAACTATCGGCGATATCGTGCAGACAACACCAAACGGAGTTATCTGCAGCAGCTCCGGAATTGTCACCTTAAATATTTTCAAAGCGGAAAGTAGGAAA
>CALBGD010000306.1 GCA_937893735.1 uncultured Clostridia bacterium
CGGCGCGTTCAGCGACGGCGAAAAAGGCTGGTGGAAGGGGCAGCTGTGGGAATCCACAGCTAATAATAATGTATATAATCCGGATCAGTATCCGGAAAACTGGAGGCTTATCGGATGACGTGGGAAATACTCTCGGCGCTGATCGTGATTGTCGGCTGCCTGATCACTCTCGGAGGTGTGCTCGTAAAGCTCGTCCGGACGCTGACACGGCTTGACGACACTATGGCGCAACTGCGTGTGGACTTAAACCGTCAGCACGACGAAAACAAGGAATCGCATAAGCGCATTTACGACAAGCTCGACGACCACGAGCACCGGATCGTCGAGCTGGAAAGGAACGGACAATGAACGGAATCGACGTCTACACCGGGCAGGGAATCATCGACTGGAAGAAGGTTGCTGACAGCGGAATCCGCTTCGCAATGATCAAGGCGACGCAGGGGCGAGGCGAAACGGCGGCGACGATGAAGCTGAGGAATTTCACCGACAGTAAGTTCACCCGGAACATCATGGAAGCGTCCGCCGCCGGGCTGATGGTCGGTGTCTGGCACTGGCTGACGGCACAGACCGTGAAGGAAGCCGAGGAAGAAGCCGACTATTTCGTGAAGGTAATATCCCCGTACCGGAGCAAGATCACACTGTGGGCGGCGGCTGATGTCGAATCGGAAAGATATCTCGGAAGCCTGAATGCAATCGAGCTGACAGCAATTACGAAAGCATTTTTGAACCGGCTGGCGCGGAACGGCTATAAAATCATGCTGTACACGAACCCGAATTTCCTGAAATATCGGTTCACACAGAACGCCTTTGCGGACACTGATATCTGGCTCGCGCATTACGGCGTGAAGAAACCGATGAGCGTACCGAACCTCAGAATCTGGCAGCACTCCGCCGGGCGCGTTCCGGGAATCAGGACAAGAGTCGACCTCGACACCGGGTACTTCGACACACCGAAACACAAGGTAGGCGATAAGTACACGATCCGCGCGGGCGACGTGTACAGCACCGGCGCGGCAATCCCACAGCGACTGATCGGAAAGACGTGCACCGTCTACCGTGTGGAGACAGACCGGATTCTGCTCCGGGAAATCATGAGCTGGGTGCGGATATGAGGTTTCTCAAGCGGCTGATAATCGCCGTCCTCGTCTACATCGCCGTGTACTTACCATTCGTAGCCGTCCTGCAAGCGGTATCGGGCGGAGACTACACGGCGGCTTACAGCGTCGGCGGCATTGTGGGCGCGATTGAACTCGCGCTCAGCTCAATAATTAAAATTACTGAAAACCGGGAGGTAAAGAAAAATGGATATATCGAAAATGATTCCGTGGGTGATTCTTGCGCTGGTGGGAATTGCGGCTCTGGCGGTCTTTGTGGTGACGCTGATTCAGGCGTCCCCGGCGAGACGGCGGGAGATTCTGAACTCGGTGCTGATGTCACTCGCGGTCGAAGCTGAACGGCTCTACGGCGCGAAGACCGGACAGCTTAAGAAGCAGCAGGTTATCGCGTGGCTCTACGCGCGGTACAAGTGGCTGACGTGGCTCGTGTCGGAGGAGATGCTTTCGAAGCTCATCGACGATGTCGTGGCGAGAATGAATGAGTGGATGAAGAGCAATCCGGTTGGCGCGGAGAATGCGCTGAAATAAAAATTAACGGCAGGGGCGCCCCTGCCGTTTTTTGATTTATGGTAATATCATCACATATAAATTATTTGGCATATTGTATAACTGCTCACCGGTTAACGCCTTATAATATACATGGTTTGCAACGATGTCCGCCGCACGAACCAATGTGGTGCTTGCCGAATCGCAGAAGTCCATGTGAACGCCTCTCATGCCGGGAAATAGCGGTGTATAAAAAGTACTCCAATTGTTACTATATGTACCGAGTTTGAATTCCTGCTCAAGTGATTCGCGCAGTTCGTACCTTCCGTTTGTGGCGGTGGAATGTTCATCGGCGAAAAAGATCAAATCGCGTACTGAGTTTGGGTCAATCAATTCTTTGTGGATCAAATGCTGAAAGCAATTCTTTATGCCACGTTTGAACGCATAATCCAGATAACGTTGTTTTGTTTTTTTATCCGAAAAAATTTCATCGCGAATGTATTTTTGATTTACGACCACGGCAAACTTTATTACATCATTCAATGAGCGATACAGCTTGGATTTATTTTTGTTTGACGAGTTTGCCGCTTTGATCTCGGCTATGTTATCCATTGACAGCGATTTTCGTATACAGCGTTCGGCACTAAGGTATTTTCTGCCACAATTATCCTTGTCATCCTTCGACAGAAATACTACTCCACCATATACGTAAATATCATTGTGTTTTTTATCGAAAACTCCAGATTCATCTGAATAGACAAATATATCCATAATCCGCACTCCATCGCTAAAAAAAACCGTTCGCTCTATCGCGAACGGCCCCGTGGACGACGCCAAATACATGACGCTTAAACGCAAATTCGTTAGCACGAGTATACAGCGCATTTTACTGCCTGCATGACTATTATATACTATTATCTAAAAGCTGTCAAGCCGCTTCCAGAAACTTTTGAAAAATTTACGATTTATTCATCTTATTTTTTGCAAACTTCGTTTTGAGGTTGTACACTGGGGGGATGTAAATTCGATGGGTAGAAGCCGGAGAGGGAAAGCAATCCGATCGGGGGCGGCGAACCCATGGCGAAACTTGCTGAGTATTACCACGGGATTGTTGAGTGATTGAGCCAGGGATTGTTCCCCGGCTTTACACGTTTTCTACACGTTTTGCGCGAAAACGGTTTTTTTGGACGTGAAAGCGATAAAACACGAGCACCCAAAAAGTCAGGAAATACGGGCGTTTTCGGCATATGCGCGAAACCTCATGAACATCATCGAACGGTAAACCCGTTTCCTAGATGGTCCACCA
>CALBGD010000307.1 GCA_937893735.1 uncultured Clostridia bacterium
TTGATATCAGTCGAGAACGTCAGGTTAAAGTCTGCATACGCATTCCCGACCAGACCGCAGAGCTCCAGGTACTGACTGTACTTCATGCGAACCTTGCCGTCATCTGATACGGTGATAGAGTAGTCGTTTACCCATTCGGTAAGTTTATAATATATCTGCCGCCAGCCGTCAATCCATTTGGCTACATATTCAGTCTGAAAAGTGGAATCAGGATTAGTAAAAGCGTCAACACTGGATTCAATCAGCTCTCCAATAGCTTTAGCGGTGCCATCATAATTACCGTTCATAACGCCTAATAGTTGCCAAGCCATAATCCCGATACCAATTACAGCAGCGGCTGCGGCTTCAGCCTTCGGACGGAGAGAGCACAGATTCAAGGCAACGACAGCCGCCAGAGCTGCGGCAATGATTCTCTTTTTCACGTTGATTCCTCCTGACTTGTCCCGTTGGCTCCGGGTCGCTTCGCTCCGGCTGCATTAAACGCAGCTATTCGCGCTTTCATATCCGTGAGCTCCTCTTTCGGTTCCTCTTTCGGCTTGTCGAACTTCTTGAACGTGTCGTAGAGCTTGCAGACGGATTTCCGGAGATTGAAGAACTCCGAGTCGACACGCTCCTGAATCGGATACCAGTATTGAACCGCCACAAACATCTTGTGAAACACCACGATCATGAACCAGCCTTTTGCACCGTAGTTCGTGAGCTTCCGGTGCTTGTACTCTGTTTCTACCAGCGTTCTTATCTGGCGATCGATCATGCGGTCGTTCTGGGTGATGAGGATTATATCATAAAAATAGTGGCGGTGCTGGCTGAAAAACTCGATCCATTTCATGCGGTCTTTGTTCAGTCCCTCGCGGGAATTGAATGGGATCTGTGCCTCGTCAATGATGATAACGCCCTGATGTTCGTCGCGCTTGGAGCTGTCAAAGTGTTCCCGGGCGTACTCCTTGAACTTATCGACAGTCATTTCAAGCGTGGGTATGTAGACGAATTCACCCTTGTGCTTTTTCGGATTGAGATTAACCTGAAAGTTTGCGATTACGGAATTTTACGCCGGAGTGCCCGGTCAACTACTTTGGCAGCGTGGTAGCTCTTGCCGCTGCCGGGAGTTCCGGTATACATATATACAGCCATGCGTTTAATCCTCCTCGTCCAGCCACTTCATATAAAGGCGGATACACCGCCAGATAATGAAGCTCCGGCTATACCCGGACTGAGCACACATTTCATCAAGATCGTGGAGCAGATCCGGGGGAATG
>CALBGD010000308.1 GCA_937893735.1 uncultured Clostridia bacterium
CGCCGCCACAGCCGCCGCGAGGGCGCAGTCGCCGCTGTCCGCCGGGTCGAAGCCGCGCACGGAGATCCTTTCGCAGAGCAGCAGCACGCACACCGCGAAAACTCCGGCGGTGACTGCCGAGATGAGCCCCGTCAGAAGCTCCGAGGGCTGGCGGTACTCGGCGCAGGCGGGGAAGAACGCCGCTGCCGCCGCCAGAAGCCCCTGAATAACGCACCGCGCCCACAATCGTCGGACTTTCGGGATAAACCTCCCGGCGAGGACTATCGCGAGCCCTCCCACCCCGGTGAAGCAACCGGGTATCCCATGCAGGAGCGCCCCGGCTATCCCTCCCGCGTATATCCATATCCCGGCGCCTGAGGGCACCCCCGCCGCCAGCGCCGAGGAGCCGACAGCGCCCGTCCCGGCTCCGAGCTCCATCAGCAGCCCTCCCGCCGCCCACATCGCCCCGGCGGCAAACCCGGCTGTCTTGTCACTGGCCGCCCTCTGCCGCAGGGCGACCGCCTTTTCTGCCATATTTTATACCTCCCCAGTTTTGACTATCCACAAGCCGCAGGCGGCACCGTCCACTTTTCCATGGATCCACGGAGGTAATGGGCGGTTCTGCCGTCTGTGGCGTACTCATATAATACCATATACTGGATAAAATGCTTGTCACATACTGCGGGCAGTTTATGGAATGTTATAAAAATATCGGTATTTTGCGCTCATATGCAAAAAGGTTTTGACAAATCGGCAGATTTATGATACAATATAGTCAGCTGTATGCAATTAATCAGATGAATGAAAGGTGAATATCACATGAATATGGATTTCGAAGCTGCCCTGAAGTACATCGACCTCGGCAGCTATGACAAGGCTATCGAGAAGCTACAATCCGCGATAGAGAAGGAGAGCGGAAGCCCTGAGACTGCAGCACAGTACCGCTGTGTTCTCGGCGAGCTCCACGCTAATCTCGGCAATGCGGCGGAGTCGCGCGCCGAGTTCGAAAAGGTGCTTGCTTACTGCGAGGAGACCCATACCCTCCAGAAGCAGAAGGCAATTGCTCAGACCTACATCGACGCGTTCGACGGAAAGATAAAGCCCTCTCATCAGCCCGCGCAGAAGCGCCCGGGCGATGTTCCGGTGATCCCGAAGCCGGTGCAGAACAAGGGCTTCATCAGCAGACAGATGAGCAAGAAGCACAGATGATCGCTGAAAGGCGGTAATTATGGAAAGACGCGACAAGACCAACTACTACCTCGATATCTCCCAGACCGTTGCCGAGCGCGGCACCTGCCTGCGGCGGAATTTCGGCGCTATCCTCGTGAAGAACGACGAGATAATCGCGACCGGATACAACGGCGCTCCGCGCGGGCGGAAGAACTGCTCCGACATCGGGGAGTGTATGCGCGAGAAGCTCAACGTCCCCAAGGGTCAGCGGTACGAGCTGTGCCGCTCCGTGCACGCGGAGGCTAACTGCATAATCAGCGCCTCCCGGCATGACATGATAGGCTCGGCGCTGTACCTTTCCTGCCTTGACGCAAAGACAGGGCAGCTCTACGGCGACGTGGAGCCCTGCTCCATGTGCAAGCGGCAGATAATCAACGCGGGGATAGAGACCGTTTATATCCGCGTCACCTCGTCGGAATACCGCGTGATGAAGGTCAGCGACTGGGTGGACAACGACGAGAGCCTTACCGGCAGCGAGGGCTACTGATGGAGCTTACTAATATCGGAGTTATCCGTGACCTGTTCGAGCGGCACGGATTCTCTTTCACAAAGTCCCTCGGGCAGAACTTCCTTGTGAATCCGGCGGTGTGCCCGAAGATAGCCGAGATGGGCGGCGCGAAGCCGGGGGTCTGCGCCCTAGAGATAGGCACCGGCGTGGGAGTCCTCACAAAGGAGCTCGCGGAGCGCTGCGACAAGGTGATAGCGGTCGAGATAGACACCTCCCTGAAGCCGATTCTGGAGGAGACCCTCGCGGACTACGACAACGTTGAGATAGTTTTCGCGGACGTTATGGAGACCGATCTTGCGGCTCTGCTGGCGGAGAAAGCGGCGGGCATGGAGGTCGTGGTCTGCGCGAATCTTCCGTACTACATCACCTCGCCGGTGATAATGCGCGTGCTGGAGAGCAGACTTCCGGTCTCCGCGATGACCGTGATGGTGCAGAAGGAGGCGGCGGACCGTATCTGCGCAAAGCCCGGCACCCGGGACTGCGGCGCGATATCCTGCGCGGTTTCCTATTACAGCGAGCCGAAGCTGCTGTTCAAGGTAGGGCGTGGGAGCTTCATGCCCTCGCCGAATGTGGACAGCGCGGTTATCCGTCTGGACGTGAAGCCGCACAGCGGCAAGGCTCCCGAGGAGGAGAAGCTGCTGTTCCGGATAATACGCGCGGCGTTCTCGCAGCGCAGGAAGCAGATAGCGAATCCGCTTTCCGCAGAGCTGGGGATATCCAAATCCGACCTCGCGGAGCTCATGCAGTTCTGCGGGATAAAGCCCACAGCGCGCGCCGAGGAGCTTACTCTGGAGGACTTTGAGAGGCTTGCGGCGGCGGTGGATTCAAGATAATTATGAAAGGGAGAGCGTGCGCTCTCCCTTTTATTTTTTTAACAGTCAATAAGGTTTTGTCAATTGTTGGATTAACACAAATTATTTAATTGTTTTCTGGTGAATTTGATAAAAAATTATTTCCCGTGTCAAAATTTGTTATCACGTTATTGACATTTTAAAAGGTTTGTGGTATGATTCAGACAGGATAACTTTATATCCTGCTATTATTTTATTAGGAGGAATTTAATATGAACGAAGTATTAACTATTGGCAAAATCTATTATAAAGAATGGAAGAACAAAAATAATACATCGGAGCGTTCTGATTGCAATTGCGGCACTTGGAAACACCACTGGGAGAAGCTTTCCGGGGATAAGTGGCCTTCTGAATGTTCCGTGGAAAAATGCAGAAATGAACCGGAAGTTGGCGCTCATGTAATATGCGAAGATAATATCAGCGGCGAATACATTGTTCCGTTATGCAAAGCGTGTAATGGAAAAAGAGATGAGGTTTTCAGATTAAAGAGTGGTACGGTTCTTGTTACAGCCAACTTGTCGAAATCCTGTGGCCGCTGATTTCTCAACGTACAATAAAAGCAAAACCACCTTTCGGGTAATCTGAAAGGTGGTTTTGTCGTAGTTAATCAGTTTTCTTCTTCTGGCGGTAAGCCCAGAATTTGTTGATGATGAAATTAAGCGGTATGGTAATGACCATATTCAGCAGCGGTGCAAGCGAAGCGGCAAGATCCTGCGGCTTGAAATTTATGCCGAAACCAGCCAGCCATTCGCACACGCCGCCGAGGTACTGACCGAGGTTTATCACGTTTATCCACAGGAACAGCAGTATCTCCGTCAGGAACAATCCCGTGAACGAATAGGAAATGTAGGTCTTTATCAGCACCTTCCACCAGACGCGCTTTTCTGCGGTTTCGTCCTGCTTGAACACGAAGCGGCTTTGCAGGAGGTATGCTGAGAAAACCGTTATCACGAATCCGGAAATGTTCGCGATGTGGACTCCGGAATGGAAAACGTAATAGCAGAAATTATATATAAGGTAGTTCAGCACCGTGTTGAATGCGCCGACAAGCCCGAATTTCACGAACTGCCACAGTGCGGATAGCTTGTTGTTCTTATTTTGTTCCATGGCTCCTCCTCAGGCGTAAATACACAGAGCGCCTATTATATTTTACATCACGGTTATGGTTTTGTCAATACAATGCGCCTTTCCATCTCTGTCTATCGCTGACAGCATAGACTGGAAAGACCCGACCCCCGAGGACATCACGAAAAAGGTGGTCGGCGGGGTGAAGTCCGGCTCGATAGTGCTGTTCCACAACGACCTTGAGAACACCACCAAGGCGCTCCCCGACATACTGGAGCAGCTCAGCGGGCAGGGTTACAGCTTCGTGCCGGTGGGCGAGCTGATATTCCGTGAGGACTACACCATGGACGCGAGCGGGCGGCAGATACCCGCGGTGCAGAGCGCGAAGGAGATAACCGCCGATAATGTTGAGCAGGTCATGGCGGAGTACTCCGACCGGCTGACGGCGGCGGGCTTCACCGAGGAGCAGCTCGCGATGGCTGTTCAGGCGGTGAAGAGCGGCGCGGAGGTCCCCGACGAGGTATACGACGCCCTTGCGGAGTACGTTATGGCTCCGGCTTCCGCGACTGGTGAGAGTGCTCCGTTCAGGACTGAGGAAAGCGTGAGCGGCGGGCTTCTGCCGGAAAACGGAAAATAAGGCGCACAAGCAAAACTAATTACCTAAATTTAAGTAATTTGTGTTAACCTCCTGTGCGATTTTGCATAAAAAAGCCGGGGCAATATTATCTATAATTTACATTGAAATATTGCGTTATTTACGTTATAATATAAATGACAAGCAATTTTGTCCCTGCTTTTTATATTTACTTAAATGGAGGTTTACCGATGAACAAGTTTAAGCGCGCCGCTGCTGCCGTTATGACCGCAGCCATGGTGCTCTCTCTCGCAGCCTGCGATGAAGAGGCTCCTATTACAAATTCCGGCGCAAGCAATTCCAGCGCACCGAGCTCTGCCGCTAACGCAGTGACAACTACTCCGCTGGTAACAACTACCTATGACACCGACCCTGACGTTATCAAGGCAGCCGAGGACGCTGCTGCCGGTCTTGACAACCCTGACCTGAAGGTAACAAAGCGCCTGAAGTGGATGGCTTGGTGGGATATCGACGAGACTACCGCCGCTGCCGAGATGTTCAAGAAGGCTTACGGCATTCCTACCGAGGGCGAGGATCCTTCCCGCGAAGGCAGGATCTTCGAGTACATCAACGTTGCATACGGCGAGCGCTACGACAAGCTGGCAACAGCTATCCAGTCCGGCGACTCCCCTGACCTGTTCCCGTTCGAGATCCGCGACTTCCCGTACGGCGTACTGAAGGGCAGATATCAGCCTATCGACGAGATCATTGACCTGTCCACCTCCAAGTGGGACGGCGCAAGAGACGTTCTGGACCAGTTCCAGCTCAACGGCAGATACTACTGCGCTATCTACGAGATCTCCTTCGATTCTCTGCTCTACTACCGCAAGAGCGTTCTTGAGGGCGCTGGCCTTCAGGATCCGCGCACACTGTTCGAGAACGACGAGTGGACATGGGACGCATTCCTTGATATGGCAAGAGAGTTCCAGAAGTCCGGCGACAACAAGTTCGTTATCGACGGCTACAACCCTGAGAACGAGTTCGTTGTATCCACTGGTACACCTATCGTTTCCAACGTAAACGGCGTTATCACCAACAATATGTACAGCCCCGACGTAGAGCGCGCTATGGATCTGCTCTCCACCCTCCAGAAGGAGAACCTGCGTTATCCGAGACACGAGCTCAACGGCTGGTCCGTTAACCCGAAGGCTTGGGCACAGGGCGATATCCTGTTCGACGGCAACGGCGGTACATGGGAATTCGAGGGCGCTTCCGGCCTGCACAAGTATGCTGAGAAGTTCGGCTGGGCAGACGATGAGATCTGCGTAGTTCCTTATCCTAGAGATCCTCAGGCTGACAAGTACTACCACTTCATGAAGCAGGACGCTCTGATGTGGTGCAAGGGTTCCACCAACGCTGACGGCGTTGCTGCATGGATCGACTGCAACGTTACTTCCTCCCTTGACCCGGCTGTAAGAGAGACCTCCAAGCAGCAGGCTAAGGACAAGAACGGCTGGACTGACTACAACTACGACTTCATCATGAGCCAGACAACACTCGACGGCACCAGCAAGCTCACTCCTATCTTCGACTTCAAGAACGGTCTGGGCTCCGATATCGCTTCCGCTGATACTGCTGATTCCAACGTTGAGCAGCTCACCAAGTATGTTTACATTCAGGGCGAGCAGTCCTACACTCAGCTCAGAGAAGCTAACTTCGCAGTTATCGACGCTCGTATCAACGAGATCAACGAGGCTATCAAGAACATCTGATAGTTCTGACCGCACATTTAAGGGAGAGCTCCGGCTCTCCCTTTTTGTATATTCTGGCGGGGGAATGCCGTAGGGGAGGGGCTTGCCCCTCCCGCCCTTAGCTGCGCGGCGTCCGTGCCGCGCTTTGGGGCGGTTTGGACAAACGTCCTGTTTGCCCCTCCCGCCCTTAGCTGCGCGGCGTCCGTGCCGCGCTTTGGGGCGGGTTTGACAAACGTCCTGTTTGTCCCTCCCGAAATTACGGTCTACAAACAAATATCGGCGAAAATGCCCCGCATTAAAGGGCGGGACGGGCAAGCCCGTCCCCTACATTATATTGCTGATTATGGAGGAAACGATGAAATACACGATAACGGAAATAATCGAGCCGGATTTCGGCTGCGAGGGCCTCCCGGAGGGCGGCGAGCGCATGGACACCGTGCTCCTGCTTGCGGAGGACGGCACGAAACACACCGCCGCGGTCTCCGATGAGCTTCTGTACAGGCTCGGGCTGGACGTCGGCAGCGAGTGCACGCCGGAGCAGCTCCGCGCGGAGGTTTACTGAGGGAGCGCGGGCTCCGTCCGAAACACAGAACCGTAGGGGAGGGGCTTGCCCCTCCCACACTTTTATCCGACCCGCGCCCCCGAATTTTCAGAAAAACCTTGACTTTTGCTGAAAAAGATGTATAATAAA
Organism: uncultured Clostridia bacterium; assembly: GCA_937893735.1. GTDB lineage: Bacteria > Bacillota > Clostridia > Oscillospirales > Ruminococcaceae > CAG-115. Next base: position 6,650 of record CALBGD010000308.1, read on the forward strand.
TATGTATGCGTATTCCATGAGGAATACCTGATTTCTGAAAAAAGAGGACAAACATTATGAAATGGACTGGACTTAACGACCTGCGCGAGAGCTATCTCAGCTTCTTCGAGAGCAAGGGTCATCTTCGCCTGAACAGCTTCCCGCTGGTTCCGCAGGGCGATAACTCTATCCTGCTTATCAACGCCGGCATGACGCCGCTGAAAAAGTACTTCCAGGGTATCGAGGAGCCTCCGTGCCACCGCGTTACCACCTGCCAGAAGTGCATTCGCACCCCCGATATCGAGAATGTCGGCAAGACCGCGCGCCACGGCACCTATTTCGAGATGCTCGGCAACTTCTCCTTCGGCGATTACTTCAAGCACGAAGCCATCGCATGGGCATGGGAGTACCTCACAAAGGTTCTGGAGATACCGCCGGAGCGCCTGTGGGTAACCATCTATGAGCAGGACGACGAGGCAGGCGACATCTGGGCTAACGAGGTCGGAGTTCCGCGCGAGCGTATCATCAAGCTCGGCAAGGCTGACAACTTCTGGGAGCACGGAAGCGGTCCCTGCGGCCCCTGCTCTGAGATACACTACGACCGCGGCGAGAAGTACGGCCACTTTGACCACATCGGTCAGGACAACTTCGAGGAAGTCGGCGACTGCGACCGTATCATCGAGATCTGGAACAACGTATTCACCCAGTTCGACAACGACGGCCACGGCAACTACACCCAGCTCAAGACCAAGAACATAGACACCGGTATGGGTCTGGAGCGCCTTGCGTGCGTAATGCAGGACGTTGACAACCTGTTCGAGGTAGATACAGTACAGAATATCCTGAAGAAGATAAGCTCCATCGTCGGCGTTGAATACAAGGCAGACCCCGAAAAGGACGTTTCCCTGAGAGTTATCACCGACCACATCAGGAGCACCACTTTCATGGTAGGCGACGGCGTACTCCCCTCCAACGAGGGCAGAGGCTACGTTCTCCGCAGACTGCTGAGAAGGGCCGCAAGACACGGCAGGCTTCTCGGCTGCACAAAGCCGTTCCTGCATGACGTATGCGACACCGTTATCAACGAGAACCTCTCCGCTTATCCTGAGCTGGACGAGAAGCGCGCATACATCAAGAAGGTTATCCAGACCGAGGAAGAGAGCTTTGCAAAGACCATCGACAAGGGCACCGAGATCCTCAGCGAGATGATAGAGAAGCTGGAGAAATCCGGCGAAAAGACCCTGCCCGGCGCAGACGTGTTCAAGCTCCATGACACCTACGGATTCCCGCTCGACCTCACCAAGGAGATACTCCACGAAAAGGGACTCGAGGCAGACGAGGAGGGCTTCCGCAAGTATATGCAGGAGCAGAAGGAAACCGCCCGTGCAAACAAGAAGCTCGGCGGCGGCTGGGACAACGCGAAGAACTCCGCGCTTGACGCATTCAAGACCACGTTCGTTGGCTACACCGACCTCGAGAAGCAGACAAAGCTGCTTGCCATCGTGAAGAACGGCGAGCTTGCAGAGCTCTGCGAGGAGGGCGACGACGTTTCCGTAATTCTGGAGGAAACTCCGTTCTATGCGGAAATGGGCGGTCAGGTCGGCGACTGCGGAACCGTAGTTTCCGGCGACAACGTGATCGAGATAACCAACACCCAGAAGCTCACCAACGGCGCGTTCATCTCCAACGGTAAGGTAGTAAGCGGCGGATTCGCTGCCGGCGAGAGCGTTCTCGCAAAGGTAGACACCGAGAAGCGCGCGGCTACACAGCGCAACCACACCTGCGCGCACATTCTTCAGGCGGCTCTGAGGAGCGTGCTCGGCGACCATGTACATCAGGCTGGTTCCTATGTTGACCCGTACCAGTGCCGTTTCGACTTCAGCCATTTCAGCGCGGTAACGCCCGAGGAGCTGGCAAAGGTCGAGGAGTATGTCAACAAGGTCATCATGGAGGCTGTCCCGGTAGTCACCGAGGAGCTCCCCATCGAGGAAGCGAAGAAGAAGGGCGCGATGGCTCTGTTCGGCGAGAAGTACGGCGAGGTAGTACGCGTAGTTTCCGTTGGCAGGTACTCCACCGAGTTCTGCGGCGGCACACACCTCAAGAATTCCTCCGAGGCTGGTCTGTTCAAGATAGTATCTGAGAGCTCCGTAGCAAGCGGCGTAAGACGTATCGAGGCCGTGACCGGCATGAACGTCCTGAACCTGCTGAACTCCATGAAGGAGACCCTCGCGAAGTCCTGCGATATCCTGAAGATATCCAACCAGAACGAGCTTATCCACCGCTGCGAGGGCGTGATGAACGAGCTCCGCGAAAAGGACAAGAAGATAGAGAGCATGGCTCAGGCTGCGGCTAACGCACAGCTCGGCGACCTCGGCGCAGGCTGCCCCGAGGTAAACGGCGTGAAGATAGTCACCGCTGCGCTGGAGGGCACAGGCGCGGACGGCCTCCGCAAGATAGGCGATTCCCTCGCCGACAAGTTCGACTGCTTCGTTGCAGTGCTTGCAGGCACCGCAGACGGCAAGAGCAGTATCCTCTGCAAGTGCTCAAAGAGCGCGGTAGCAAAGGGCGCGAACGCCGGAACTCTGGTCCGCGAGATCGCAGCAGCTGCAGGCGGCAAGGGCGGCGGAAAGCCCGATCAGGCTATGGCGGGAATCCCGGACGCTTCCAAGATAAAGGACGCGCTCGCTGCTGCGGCTGACATCGCTGCGAAGTATATCAAGTAATTCGCTGACCGCGGGGCGGGGTTCCGCCCACGGTCTTAAAATCTAGGGTGAAATGTCGTTTTCCTTGGTTTACAGGGAAAGCGGCATTTTGGTAATGGGAGATTGTAAATTATCTGTTAATAATTCCTAGATGACCGTTTGATTTTTAGCACAGAAGAAAGCGAAAAATTCCGGAGGTACCCCGACCATGACAGAAGAATGGCAGCGCCTTTACGACGCGGCAAAATCAGTGATAAACTTCCACCGCCTCTCCGAGCATATGTCGGCGGGGGACGTAGGCGCGGCGGTGCTGAGCGCCGGCGGAAACATCTACACGGGCGTGTGCCTTGACGTTGAGTGCTCCCTCGGCTTCTGCGCGGAGCGCAACGCCATCTCTACCATGTTCACGCATGGGGAGTACGAGATAACAAAGGTCTGCGCCGTCTACATGGACGGCGGAGTTATACCCCCCCTGCGGCGCCTGCCGCGAATTCATGATGCAGATGGGGGAGTCTGCGAAGAACATAGAGGTTCTGGTCGGCAATGACGGAGAGACCGTCCGGCTTGCCGAGCTAATGCCGAAATACCAGTATTGATTCAGGAGGAACACAAAATGAACGACTGCTTATTCTGCAAGATCATCGCCGGGGAGATCCCCTCAACAAAGGTTTACGAGGACGAGCAGGTGCTCGCATTCCGCGATATAGCGCCGATGGCTCCCACCCACATTCTCGTTATCCCCAAGACCCACATCGCGGGCGTTGATGAGATAACCCCTGAAAACAGCGCGATAGTCGCACATATCTTCGAGATAATCCCGATAATCGCGAAGGAGGAGGGGCTGACTGGCGGCTACCGCGTAGTCAGCAATATCGGCGCGGACGGCGGCCAGACCGTGCGCCACCTGCACTTCCACATTCTCGGCGGCAGGAAGCTCGCCACCGAAATGGCGTAATGGCTAAGGAGACCTTCAACCTCACGCCGGAGACCCGGCTCAGCGCCGAGCTCAAGGCCGGGAAGCTCCGCAGGGCGTATTTCCTGTACGGCGAGGAGGTTTTTCTCACCGGGGTTTACGCTGAGAAAATAGCGAAGCTCGCCGGCGCGGAAACCGGCGACGGGCTTAATCTGCTGAAAATGCGCGGCGCTCCCGACATGGACGTGCTTTCCGATTTCGCGGAGAGTATGCCGTTCTTTGCGGAGTGCAAGTGCGTCCGCATAACCGATATCGACGCGGAGGCGCTCGACAACGACCAGTCCAAACGGCTGATTTCACTGATAGAGCAGCTCCCGGACACCACCGTGCTGGTCATCGCCATGACCGGAGTTGAGGTGGACGACAAGAAGCCCAAGGCAAAGACCAAGAAACTGATACAGACCATCGAGAAGTGCGGCGCAGTCTGCCGCTTCTCGTTCCTGCCGGTGGAAAAGACCTCCGCGATGGCGGTGAAGAAAGCCGCAAAGAGCGGCTGCACCCTCTCGCCGGAGAACGCGCGGCACCTTTCGGAGCTGTGCGGGCAGAGCCTCACGCTGATACAGAACGAGGTCGAGAAGCTGTGCAGCTTCCAGCAGAGCGGCGAGATAACCCGGGAGGCCATCGACAGGCTCACGCCGCGCATGATAGACGCGAGCACGTTCGCGCTTGCCGACCTGATTCTCGCGCGTAAGACCGCCGGGGCGCTCCGGCTGATGGACGACCTTTTCACCCAGCAGACCGACCCGGTGATAATACTGTCCTCGCTGTCGGGGGCGTTCGTGGACTACTACCGGGCGAAGCTTGCGATAAAGGCGGGGAAGCCTCCGCGCACGGCTTCGAAGGATTTCCAGTATTTTGGCGGCAGGGCGTACTATTTCGAGCAGACGTTCACCCCGGCGCGGCGCGTTTCAGAGGACTACATCAAGACCTGTCTGGAGGTGCTTTTCCGCACGAATCTCCTGCTGAACTCCTCAAAGGCGGACAGGCAGACCCTGCTTGAACGCGCAGTCATCGAGATGACCAGTGCGAGGCAGGTATGATAAGGATAAAACAAGCAATAATAACGGAGGGCAGGTACGATAAGATACGGCTCTCCAACATCGTGGACGCGGTGATAATCTGCACCAACGGCTTTTCCATCTACAAGGACAAGGAGAAGCAGGAGCTTATAAAGTCCCTTGCGGCAGGCACCGGGATAATCATTCTGACGGACAGCGACAGCGCAGGGTTCCAGATACGCTCGTTCCTGCGCAGCATCGTGAAGCAGGGGGAAGTGCTCAACGCCGTCACCCCGGATATCTACGGCAAGGAGCGCCGCAAGGCACAGCCCTCCAAGCAGGGGAAGCTCGGCGTTGAGGGCATACCGGACGAGCTTCTTATAGAGGCTTTAAAGCGCGCCGGGGCGGTTATTGACGGGGAGCCAGAATCCCCCCGCGGGGAGCCGCTGACCCGCGCCGACTTAATGGAGCTGGGGCTCATCGGCGGGGAGAATTCCGCTGAAATGCGGCGGGAATTACAGCGGCGGCTGGGGCTTCCGGAGCTCCTTTCGGTGAAGCTCCTGCTGGAGGTCGCCAACAAGATGTTCTCCCGGGAGGAGTTCATAAAAACCGCCGAAGAATGCGGAAGCAACCGTCGAAAAATCCCTTAAAGGGGCTTTTCCGCCGAACATCACAACTGCGCGCACTCAATGGCGGCATAGCCGCCATTTCGGCGTAAGCCCCAAGGGGCGTCGCTTTGACTCTTGCTGTGATAGAAGTATTTTTTGCCCCGGCAGAGCTGGGGCAAAAAATGGATTTAAAAATCCGCTTCGCGGAATATTAATACAGGAATAATACGACAGGGGAGAGTATATGGTTTTTTCCAGTCTGACTTTTTTGTTTGCGTTTCTACCGATAACGCTGATACTATACTACCTCGTGCCGCAGAAAGCAAAGAACGTTGTAATACTCATCAGCGGACTTGTTTTCTACGCATGGGGCGAGCCCGTCTATGTGCTGGTGATGATACTTTCAACGTTCATCGACTACACGGCGGGGCGTGTCATTCACGCGAACGACAATAAGCCCAAAGTCCGCACGGCGGCGCTTATCGTGTCGCTGTGCATGAACATCGGGCTTCTGGGGACGTTCAAGTACCTCGGATTTATCATCGAGTCGCTTAACGCGGCTTTCGGGCTTGCGATACCGAACCCGAACCTGCCGCTTCCTATCGGAATAAGCTTCTTCACGTTCCAGTCGATGAGCTACACTATCGACCTCTACCGCCGGCAGATAAAGGTGCAGAAGAACCCGGTGAGCTTCATGGCGTTCGTTACGCTGTTCCCGCAGATAGTGGCGGGACCCATCGTGCGCTATGAGGATATCCAGAACGAGATAGACAGCCGCACCATCACCGAAAAGATGGTCGGCGACGGAATATCGCGGTTCATCGTGGGTCTTGGCAAGAAGGTGCTCATCGCGAACAACATAGGTCTGCTGTGGACGGAGATAAAGGCGCTGGATTACGGCAGTATCTCAGCGGTGACGGCGTGGCTCGGTATACTCGCGTTCACGTTCCAGATTTACTTTGATTTCAGCGGATATTCGGATATGGCTATCGGACTTGGAAAGATGATGGGATTCACCTTCCCGGAGAATTTCAACTATCCGTATATGAGCCACAGCGTTGCGGAGTTCTGGCGGCGCTGGCACATCACCCTCGGCGACTGGTTCAAGAGCTACATCTACTTCCCCATGGGAGGAAGCCGCAAGGGGCTTCCTCGCACGATAATCAACCTGCTGGTCGTGTGGACGATAACCGGTATCTGGCACGGCGCAAGCTGGAACTTCATGATGTGGGGAACCTATTTCGGTATACTCATAGTTATAGAGCGGCTGTTCCTCGGGAAAGTGCTGGAGAAGATACCCGCGTTCTTCAGCTGGCTGTACACCTTTGTGATGGTCGTGTTCGGCTGGGTGCTGTTCGACGCAGTGGCTCCGGGCACGGTGGGCTTCGGGGACGTGTTCTCGCAGGTGTGGACGTATATCTCGGCGATGTTCGGCGGCAACGGAGTGTTCATGGACAACGCCGCGACCAACTATATCGTGAACTACGGGCTTATATTCGCGATATGCATTTTCGGCAGCTCGGACGTGCTCAAGACCATCACGGAGTATATCCGCAAAAAGGCTCCGGTATGGGTTCAGTACGGATTCCCGGTGGTGAACACGGTGGTCATGCTGGCTTCCATCGCGTACCTTTCCACCGCGACCTACAACCCGTTCCTGTACTTTAACTTCTAAGGAGGGAGAACAATGGCAGACGAAAAGAAAAAAGGCTTTAAGATGACCCCTGCGAAGCTGATGATAGCGCTGTTCTCTGTGGTAACGCTGTCGATACCGATAGCCACCGCAGTCCTCCCGAAGCAGGAGCGCAGCGAGAACGAGAACCGCACGCTTGCGAAGTTCCCCGACCTCGTGAACCACACGAAGATGGACAAGGCGGAGAACCTCGCGGACGTGATAGAGGCTGTCCGCTGGGATTTCATCACCACCCGCACCGAGGACAGCTGGATGGACAAGGTGGAGACGTATTTCTCCGACCATCTGGTCGGGCGCGAGGAGTGGGTCCGCGCGAAGAACGAGATGGAGACCCTTGCGGGAAAGAAAGAGATAAACGGCGTTTACACGCTGGACAATCAGATGATACAGGTGTTCAAGGAGTACGACGAGGAAACGGTGAACGCCAGCCTCAACGCGATGAACCGCTTTGCGGAGGCTCACCCGGATATGCAGTGCAGCCTGATGCTGGCTCCCACGGCGCAGGAGATTTTCAGCGCGAAAATGCCGTCCTACGGCGGGTACCTCAGCGAAAAGACGTTCATAGACGACTGCTACAAGAAGATGCAGGGAATAACCACGATAGACAGCCTGAGCTTCCTGAACGGGCATTCCTCGGATTATGTGTTCTACCGCACCGACCACCACTGGACGAGCCTCGGGGCGTACTACGCGTACTGCGCGGCGGCAAAGACGCTGGGTTACAGCGCGTACAGCCTTGACAGCTTCAACATCGAGACGGCGAGCAGCTCCTTCCGCGGGACGCTTTATTCCAAGACGCTGGACAACTCCATCACCCCGGACAGCATAGACTACTACCACCTTGCCTCCGGCGAACCGAAGGTGAAGATGACGGTGTTTGACGGCTCCAAGACCACGGAGTACGACAGCCTGTACGTACGCAGCTACCTTGACGTTAAGGACAAGTACTCCAGCTTCACGGGAAGCAACTCGCCGATAGTCACCATCGAAACGGACGTTGACAACGGCAAGAACCTCCTGCTGATAAAGGACAGCTACGCGCACAGCCTTGTGCCGTTCCTCTCGAAGCATTACAGCAAGATAACCATGGTGGATATGCGGTACATCAACACGGACCTTAACCGCTTCATCGACCTCAGCGAGTATCAGCAGACCATGTTCATGTTCAATGCGGTAACATTCAGCTCAGATAAGGATCTGAAAAAGATACTGTTTACAAAGTGAAATAAACAAACCCCCTCTGCCGCTGGTAAAGCGACAGAGGGGGTTTTGTTATCTACAAAAATCTGGCAAATCTGTTTGCTCATCGATCCTACCGCCAGATTGAAAGATTGAAAAGACAATATCCAGATCATTGTAAATATAGTACGGCTTTGGTGTTTTGATGAGCCGTCAGCTCACTTATTAAGCACAGCAAGGATATCACCAACAGTTTTGAATCCCTTTAATGTTGCGCTGTCCAGCTTTACGCCGAACTCATCTTCTGCCATAACTATAAGAGAGAGCTTTGTCATTGAGTCATACTCTTCGATTTCGTCAAGATTTGTCTCGGCATTCAGCGTACCCTCTTCGATCTCTAATAAATCTTCGAGAAGAGCCAGTTTTTCTTTTTCAGTCATAACTATAACCTCCTGTTTTTTATATTATCAACTTTGCGGTTCTGCAAAATCAACAACCTTCAGTAAAACCATCATTAAACCATTCGTTTGTGTATATAACAGGGAAAACGTCTTTGGTGGAGATGGTGAACTCAACTGCTGCCCAGGACAGACCTACGCCAAAACCACAGGTAAGGAAACGCTTTGTTGAATCGGAATCATCTTTTCCATAATCGTTAGCGATAGTCAGCGGAATTGACGCAGAACTTGTGTTCCCGAATTTATCAATGGAAACAGCCATTTTGTCCAGTGGGAAGCCAGTGCGCTTAGCGATCTGCTTCATGATATAAAGGTTTGCCTGATGAAGTACCAGTTTATCGTAGTCGTCAGGTGTTGTGCCCATATCGTTCATATAAGCCTTTATCATTTCAGGTGCTTTGTCTACTGCAAAATTAAACACCTCAACGCCATCCATCTTGCTCTCAATTGGAGCTTCGGCGTGTCTTACATATCCTCCATAGGTTATTATGGATTTAAACCCGGAACCGTCACTCGCAGAATAAATTGTCAGGCTGTCTTTTTCTGAGCCGGTTTTTTCTAACAGGATAGCAGAACCTGCATCACCAAAAAGATAATAGTCGCTTAAATCCTTGTACTTTCTGGCTGGCGTCTGACCTGCTAATTCTCCGCATAACAGAAGTGCTTTGCTTGAATTGCTGGTTGCTAACAGGCTGGATATGACATTCAGACCATAGCCAAAGCCGGAGCACCCCATATTCATATCAAATGCTATGCAGCTTGAGGATAAACCGAGGCGGTATTGCATAACGCAGGCAGTAGCCGGATTCCTGTAATCAGGGGAGAGAGTTACATATACAATGACACCGATTTCACTGCGGTCTATATTTTTCTCTGTGATTATCTTTTCGGCTGCATATACGCAAAGATCCGAGGGAGCCTGCTGTTTGATACACAGATATTTTTCTGAAACGCCTGTGCTTTTTTTGTACTTGGCAATGTTGAATTCATTATTTTTGATTTCGCTCTCAGCGCAGTCTTCCAGCGTAACCAGGTTGTCCGGAACAGCAGCGCATATACTGCTTATCTTTATTCCTCTGATAGTGTTGTTTATCATGCTAATTCTCCGTTTGTTATAATAGATTGCCGCCGTTTATGTTGAATGATGTGCCTGTTATCCTGTCAGCAGCCGGGCTTAGCAGATATGAGATCATTGACGATATCTCATCTGCTTTGATGATCCCTAACGGAAGAGCATTGATCCGTGATTCGCCGTCTTCTATATTGCTGCAGAACAAATCAGCCATAGGGGTATCAACAAAGCTCGGGCGTATGCTGTTTATGCATATCTTTCTTGGAAGCAGTTCCTTTGCCATGCACTTTACCGCTGCGTCAATAGCTGCTTTTGACGCGCTGTATGCCGACTGTCCCTTTTCTGGATATATGCTTGCCATTGAGGAAATTGCCACTATTTTTGAGCCATCAGCCGAATTCTTCTTCTTTATAAACTGACGTGCTATTTCGTAAAAAGAGAAGAAGTTTATCTGCATTGTTTCCTGCATTGTCTTTGGTGTGGTTGACTTTACAGGGATTGTAGGGGCGATTCCGGCACAGCATACCAAACCATTCAGTTTTCCGGTTTCAGACACAATGCCAGACACAAGCGTATCTATGTTATCAAGGTCAGTCAGGTCAAAAGGTCTGTATATATGTCCCTCTCCGCTAAGCATAGCCAGTGTTTCTTTGAGCTGTTCTTCCCTGCGCGCCACCAGCACTGTTTTGGCACCCATGCCGCTTAGTGTGATCGCAGCTTGCCTGCCTATGCCAGAAGAAGCACCTGTTATTAAAATTGTTTTGCCTGAAAAATCAAAGATATTTTCCATTGATATTCCTTTCTGTGTTCTGCAAGTCAATCCTTATGCTTGATATATACATCGTTTACATCTTTAATGACATAACCTGCTTCTATATCACACACAAGAGAATTACGGTTATTGCTTGAAACGTAAGTTACGATTCTGGAGGGCTTCTGCATTAACTGGTATTCGACGCCCTTCAGTGTGGCAGGGACTGCCAGTCCGCAGTTTAAATATTCCTTAAACATTCCGCCAAGGTAAGCAAAGAATACATTATTATCAAGAACTTTGTATGCGCTGAAAGTAAAAATATTTCCCTCATACATACCTTTTATAACTTTGTTTCCTCTTGCGATTTCGTCCTTTATCCAGTTGATGTATCTTTTGTTGGCGATCTCTACTGAAAAATGCGGGTCAATGGCAATACGGTCGGTCTTGAAAATTCCTTTTTCAAGCTCGGAAAACAGAGTGTCAATGTCATCGTCTGTCATTGGCATATATGTTATTCTGTCTGCGATTCGTCTTATTGCCGGGGAAACTGCCGGAACCTTCATCTTATGCGTCAGCCTGAACATAGATTCAACATAAATGTATCCTAATTCCGCCAGCATATTTTTTATTGCAAAATCTCCCGCGGGTACTTTAACAACATTGTATTGCTTTTCGTTTGCCGCGATAGTTTGACGGATAATTTCGGTGGTATCATTTTTTTCTGCTTCAAATTCAACTGTATCTACACCGAGATTTCTTTTTTCCCAGTATGCGTCAATAACCTTCATTTGTTAAGAGTCCTCCGATATCATTAAAAGCTTTAGATGGAATTATCAAACTATTGTAAACATATTATCTGCATACTTTAATTTGTCCATCTTTATTGGATCTCCATGCCCCGGAAAAATATATGTAGATGCTGATATTTTTTGCAGTTTAGGCAGCGTGTCGGAATAGTAAAGTTTGGCGTTGCTTCCGGGCCAGCGCGTAGTTGTTTCGGTGTTGGGTATCAGTGAGTCGCCGGTGAAACAAATGATGTCGTCAAGCCATATAAGGCAGCTTGACGGCGAATGTCCCGGTGTGCTTTCCAGATGGATCCTATGACCCTCCCATACCGTATCCATGTGCGTATCGAATGTTTCTTCTGCTGTGTATGTATATGGTCGGAATTGATTTTCGATCTCGTCCGCTTCTTTATCCATTCCCCTGTCGCGGAGTATTATAGACACCACGGTAGGTCTGTTTGAGTATTTCTGGCTTTTGGGACTAATTGCATTCTGTTGGCATATAAGATGGGTATTAAAGTTCATGCGCAGATTGCTGATTCCGTTTGTATGGTCAAAATGCTCATGCGTTAGCAGGCATAGGACCTTTAAAACCCCGTTTTTTTTCATGCAGTCGATGGCTTCGGCTGAGGAATGCGGATCTACCACAAGGGCGGATCGATTTTCCATCAGTACATACATATTGGAATTGATATATGGAAACACAAACTTATGGATCTGCTGTATCAGGGATTTGTTGTCACTCATGATCTGCCATTCTTTACATATACCATATCCCAAAGACCATCATGCGTCATATTGTATTTCTGATGAAACTTTATGGAAGCGATATTATTCTTATCCACCCAGGAATATATATATTTTCCGCCTTGTCCGCAGTATTGTCTTATTCTGTTTAGAAGCATGGAATGGACAATTTCCGGTTTGTCAGAATTATATACCTGATTGATATAGAGTTTTTTAGGAGCAGCCACAGTCTGCAGCAGGGAGGCTATTTTGTTTTCCTGATTTCTGTATATCAGAAATTCATCGTTTTTGATGGATGCGAT
>CALBGD010000309.1 GCA_937893735.1 uncultured Clostridia bacterium
GCAAAAAAGACAAAAACCAGAAGCTGGACTATTTTTCCGAGAACTTAGCTGTTCCCGAGGTTCATGTGAACGATCAGGACAACGTTACGGATACTGTGGAAAACGAAGATACAAAGGACGAGGTTGTGTTTGAAAATCTTGCCTTTCCGGAAATAAAAATACACAAGAAAAAGGAGAAGTAAATACCATTTTCTGCGTGTGCTGACATCTGATGTATATGTTGGAAAATGCAAAATACTCAGAATATAAAAAATTAAGCAAAAAAATTTATAAAGTAGTTGACGTAACGCAAAGAATATAGTATAATAATTATAAGGCTATAGGCTGACTTTGCAGCAGCCAGAATGAACAGGAGGAATCACTAATTCAGATGAACAGAACAAAGCGAATACTCTGCGGTGCAATGACCGCAGCGATGATTATGGGTCTTACGGCGTGCGACGAGGAGACCCCCGTAAACTCTTCCGGCTCCGCAGGGGCGCCGCAGGTTGAGGCTCCCTCTACAACAACATCGGCTTCCACGACTGCCGACCCGGACGAAAACGCCCCAACAGACGCAGGAATAAAGGAAATAGGAACAGATACCTATACTCCCGATGGCAACAGCGGAAAGATAGTGTGGCTTGGCTACTACGACCTTGAAACAGACGGAAGCGCGTCCGAGCAGTACAAGATATTCACAAGCGATCTCTATGGCGGTCAGATTGAATATGTTTCTACGACCAGCGGCTCGGAGTACTTTGAGAAGCTTGCCACAATGATAAGCTCCGATGATTCCCCGGATATCGTCCGCTATGAGTGGCAGTCGTTCCCGACCGGAATGAGCAAGAATATGTATGAGCCGCTCGATGGTGAGATCGACCTGACTTCTCCGCTTTGGTCTGAGATGGCAGATGTCGCCGAGAACTTTGCGTACAAGGGCAAGCACTATTATTTCCCCTACCGCATTACAACAAACTTTGCGCTGAACTACAACAAGAAGTCCCTCGAGGAGTACGCTCTTCCCGATCCGTATGATCTTTACAAGGAAAACAACTGGACTTGGGATACATTCAAGCAGCTTCTTATCGACTGGTGCAATGCCGACGATAAACACATCGGATACGCCGGAGAGGGCGCAATGAGTTTCATCGCAACCACCGGCACAACACTTGTAAAGGTGCAGAAGGACGGCACTGCTAAAAACAACATCGGAGACATCAATGTTTCCCGTGCTATGGATTTCTGCCAGGAGCTTTACAGAAACGGCCTGACTCATCAGGGCGAGCTTGGCGACTGGGTATCCCCGCAGACATGGGCTGATAACTCCGACCGTCTGCTGTTCCTTGGCATGAACCCTGAGTGGACATACGGCGCGGCCGCAAAGCAGGTTCAGGACAAGAAGGGCGTAGAAGATGATATCTGCAATACAGTTTCTGATTTCGCGTTCGTTCCGTTCCCGAGAGATCCGTCTGCTGACAAGTACTATATCGCATACGATACCTTCGGATACATGGTTGCAAAGGGTGCCAAGAACAAGAAGGGCGCTATCGACTGGATAAATCTCAACCGTGTATATGAGACTGACGAGAACATCAACGCCACCAAGCGCAAGGAAGCTGTTGACCCGGAGCCTGTTTATTATACCAGTGGAAAGTATGAGGGATACCAGAAGTGGGCGCTCGTATGGGACGAAAACCAGTATGACCTGTGGCAGGATATGATGGATCCGACAAAGTTCAGCTTTGTATTTGACGACTGCTGGGGCTTCAATGACGACCTCAAGACTGTTTGCAATACCGTTCTGTTTGACCCGCTGTTCCGCGGAGAATCTTTCACGAAGCTCAGCGCTGAGTATTCACCGGTTATCGATTCCATTATCAATGGCTGATAAAAATAATTTAAAAAGACGCTGTTGTAAAAGGCAGTGTCTTTTTGTTATAGAAATCGTCTGGAATTGTTGACAATTAATGCATTTTGCTATATAATAGAATACGTAAATATAATAATAGTCTTTAAAGACTAAAAATGGTTTATTCGTAAATTGGCGGGAATGGTCTGGAGAAAAAATGAACGTCACAGAAGAACGCAGGAAAAGCAGAGATCAGGTTGTGCATCAAATGCTGATAATTATTGCAGGATTCCTTACGATCCTTGCGATAGCGCTGACAGTATTTCTGAATATCTATGGCTCATATAACGACCATGCGCTTTATCAGGAGCGGCTTCAGCAGATGCGCGAGGTTACAGGGCAGCTTTTTGACGATATTGAACACATTATACGCAGCCAGTGGATATCCACTGAAATACAGCGGAATTATCTGGAGTATGAAAAGCCTGCTACCACAGAAGAACTGACCGGATTTATGAAAAGACAATCAATGCTGAACGAGCTTGAAATGGGCAATGGGGATATAGTTGCGGTAGATGATATCGGGCGGTATTATACGCAGAATGGCCTGCAGGGAGTTTTGCCCGAGATGGAAGACCGACTTTCGGAATCTGAATATTCTACTTTGGCGTCAAAATTCACAACATCAAATGAAACTGAAATGTTCTTTCTTCTGCGGCTGGAAGAACCTATGATTCTACAAAATGGAGATGAAACGGTATCTCTTGTATATTTTGGTACAGCGCGTGATATGACCGAGCTGAATCCATACTTCATCTGCGGAGCATATGACGGAAATAACAGCGTTTACGTTGTCAACAGTATTGGCGAGCGTCTGTTCAGCGGCTACGGAAGAGAACTCATACAAGAGCATAACACGTATTCCGTGCTGGAAAAGATGGATTATCTGCATGGTTCCTCTTTTGAGGACGCTCAGAAAGAACTGACTCAGAAAGGTATAGCATACTCGAATGCAGTCCTTGACGGCGAAGAATATTACTACTCGCTCTATAATATGAAAAACGCAGACTGGACTTTATTGTTTCTTGTCCCGTCGGACTGCGTTGCGACAGACACTGTCGTGCTTATTAAGAATACATTTCAGTTGGTTCTTGTGTTTTCGCTTATTCTGATAACAATATGCGTATCGGCGCTTTTCGTAGTCCTTCAGGTAAAACAGAGGCAGGAGATAGACGCAGAGCGCCGAAACAATGAGAAGCTTGCAAAGGTCAACGGTGAACTCAAGATAGCAGCCGAGGAGGCTGAATCTGCAAACAGAGCCAAAAGCGATTTCCTTTCCAATATGTCGCACGATATCAGGACTCCAATGAATGCGATCGTTGGAATCGGGAGCCTGATGGAACAAGAGCAGGGACTGTCTGCCAGAATGCGTACATATATCCAGAAGATACAGATATCCAGCAAGCACCTGCTTGGGTTGATCAACGACATTCTGGATATGAGCAAGATCGAA
>CALBGD010000310.1 GCA_937893735.1 uncultured Clostridia bacterium
TGGCGCTCACTCCTGAGCAGAGGACGAAGCTCACGCGGCGGGTGCTGCTGCCCGGGTTCGTCTACGGCAGCGTGGAGCGCGGCGACAAACTCGGCGAGCTGCTTTTCCTGATAGACGGGGAGGTCGTCGGTAGAGTTCCGCTGTTCGCGGACGGGAACATTGATGTTCCGCAGGAGGAACAGGGATTTTTCAGCAGACTGCTCGAATGGGCAGGGATATACGTTTGATTCCGCCCGGGAGGGCGTACATAATTCAGCGCTGTGAAGCACTGTGGAAAGGTTAGATATGGAAAAAGTAAGGATCCAGAAAATTATTGCAGACAGCGGAAGATGCTCCCGCAGAAAGGCGGAGGAGCTCATCGCGGCGGGACTTGTAACGGTGAACGGCAGACCCTGCTCCCTCGGCGACAAGGCGGACCCGATGAACGACCTCATCAGGGTAGAGGGCGAGGAGATAGCCGCAGAGCGCGCCGAAAAGCGCTACATCATGCTGAACAAGCCGCGCGGCTACGTTACGTCCATGGCTGACGAGATGGGCAGAAAGATAGCCTCCGACCTGCTGACGGACGTGCACGAGCGCGTTTACCCGGTCGGACGTCTCGACAGGAATTCCGAGGGGCTGCTGATATTCACGAACGACGGCGAATTCGCCAACGACATCATGCACCCGTCAAGGCATGTTTCCAAGACCTACCGCGTTACGATAGACGGAATGGTGAACGAGGGTCAGCTCTCGCAGCTCATGTCCGGCGTGGAGCTGGACGACGGGGTAAAGACGCTCCCCTGCACGGTGGAGGTGCTCTCGGAGGCCCCGGACAGGACCGTGCTCCGCTTCGTCATCAAGGAGGGCAGGAACCGCCAGATACGCCGTATGTGCTCGGCTGTCGGTCTGGAGGTAGGCAGGCTTCGCAGAACGGCGGTCGGCGGTGTGAAGCTCGGAATGCTCAAGCCCGGCGAGTACCGCGACCTCACCAAGGAAGAGCTGCGTTCACTGCGCGCCGCTGTGGGAAAAACACAGAATAAACGCAGAAAGTGACGTAAGATAAAGGTTTATTGTCAAATCTGACAGCCTTGATTTGTGGATATTGTCAAAAAATTAACCGCGATTTGAATTGTTTTTATTGCATAAGATAAAAAATGCAAAAATATCGGAATTTCGCTTGTTATTTTTTTTTCAATGTAGTATAATTATTGTGGATAAATTTTAATTAAGACGGTGAAGCTATGTCTGCACCGATCTCAATAGCAGGTATGGAGGAGAAAAAATGGCGTTTTCAAAGACATTAGCTGAGATGGAACAGAACGTTCCTGACAGCGACGCAAGAAAAAGACTTACCGCCCTCTGCGACGAGGACACCTTTACGGAGCTTGACAAGTTCCTTTCGGCTGACGGCGCAGTGAGCAGTGTTGCAGCAGGCTTCGGCACCATCAACGGCGCGACTGTTTATGCCTATGCTCAGGACGTTTCCGTAAGAGGCGGCGCAGTAGACAAGAGCGCGGCTCTCAAGATCAGAAAGATCTACGAGCTCGCAGCGAAGAACGGCGCTCCTGTGGTTGCTTTCTTTGACAGCAAGGGCGGCGATATAAACGAGGGCATGGAAGTACTCGCTGACTACGGCGAGATCATCAAGGCTTCCGCGGCTATCTCCGGCGTAGTTCCGCAGATCGCAGTCATCAACGGCGTATGTGCAGGCGCGGCGGCAGTTATCGCTTCCATGGCTGACGTAACTATCATGACCGAGAAGGCTGAGCTGTTCCTTAACGCTCCGTTCAACACACCCGACGGCAAGCTCGAGGGCGCAGGCAAGGCTGCAAACGCAGCTAAGTCCGGCGTTGCCGACATCGTTGCAAAGGACGACGCAGACGCTGTTGCAAAGGCTAAGAAGCTGGCGGCTATCCTTCCTGCAAACAATATCTCCCTCGCAGGCAACGATGATTTCGCAGACAACGACGCAGCGGTTACAGCTAACCTTAAGTCCGCTGACCTCGTTTCCGCGCTCACTGACAAGGGCTCCGTCGTAGAGCTCGGCGCTGAGTTCGGCACCGCCGCATACACAGCTTTCGCAAGCATCAACTGGGGCACCGTTGCAGTTGTCACCACCGACAAGGCAGCTAAGCTCACAGCCGCTGACTGCGCAAAGATCGCAAGATTCGTTCAGCTCGCTGACGTATTCTCTATCCCGGTAGTTACAGTTGTGAACACCGAGGGCTTCGAGCCGTCCAGCGGCGCAGAGCTCGCAGGCTCCGTGCGCGACGCAGCTAAGCTGGCTCAGGTTTACGCTTCCGCTACCACCACCAAGATCAACCTTATCACGGGCAAGGCTTTCGGCGCAGCTTACGCAGCATTCGACAGCGCTGACATCACCTACGCATGGGAGAACGCAGCTATTGCTCCTATGAGCCCCGAGGCTGTAAAGGTATTCATGGGCGGCGAGGCAGACACCACTCCGTTCAAGGCTGCTTCCCTTGGCATGATCGACGGCGTTGTTGCTGTTGAGGACACCAAGCAGGCTGTTGCGACAGCAGCTGATCTCTGCTCCAGCAAGAGAGTTGTCGCTCCCACCAGAAAGCACGTTAATTTCGTATTTTAATTAAAACATAGAGAGGTTTTTGAAATGAAAAGATACACCATCACTGTAAACGGCAATGCTTACGATGTAACTGTTGACGAGGCTGACGGCTCCGCAGCTCCCGTTGCTGCTTCCGCTCCCAAGAAGGCTGCTCCCGCAAAGAAGGTTGCCGCTCCCGCAGGCGCACAGGGCAACGCACAGGTAAACTGCCCGATGAACGGCACTATCGTTGATGTTAAGGTAAAGGTCGGCGATAAGGTTACAAACGGCACTGTTATCGCAGTTCTCGAGGCTATGAAGATGGAGAACGATATCGTATCCGACAGGGACGGCGTTGTTGCTTCCATCAACGTATCCAAGGGCGACAGCGTAGAGACCGGAGCACTGGTTGCTACATTAAACGCATGATTCAAGGAGAGCAGAAATGGCAAAATTAAAGATTACTGAAACCGTTCTTCGTGACGCGCACCAGTCCCTGCTCGCCACAAGAATGTCCATGGACGATATGCGTCCTATCCTTTCCACAATGGATAAGATCGGCTTCTATTCCGCAGAGTGCTGGGGCGGAGCTACATTCGACTCCTGCATACGCTTCCTCGACGAGGATCCGTGGGAGAGACTCCGCATTCTCAGAAAGGAAATGCCGAACACCAAGCTCCAGATGCTGTTCAGAGGACAGAATATGCTGGGCTACCGTCACTATGCGGACGACCTCGTTGAGTACTTCGTACAGAAGTCCATCGCAAACGGTATCGACATTATCCGTATCTTCGACGCACTGAACGATATCCGCAACCTTGAGACTGCCATCAAGGCAGCAAAGAAGGAGCAGGGTCACGCTCAGGTCGCTATCTCCTATACTCTCGGCGAGGTATTCACTCACGAGTACTACATGAACTATGCTAAGCAGATCGAGAGCGCAGGCGCTGACTCCATCTGCATCAAGGATATGGCGGCTCTGCTTACTCCCTACGAGGCTGAGAGCCTTGTCAAGGACCTCAAGAGCGCAGTCAATATCCCGATCCAGCTCCACACACACTACACCTCCGGTCTTGCTTCCATGTGCATTCTGAAGGCTGTTGAGGCTGGCGTTGACGGCGTTGATACCGCTATGTCCCCGCTGGCTTTGGGTACTTCCCACGCTCCGACAGAGTCTATCGTTGCTACATTCCAGAGCACAGAGCACGACACAGGTCTTGACCTTGTAAAGCTCAACGAGGTAAGAGATTACTTCATGAAGCTCCGCAAGAAGTACATCGACAGCGGTCTGCTCGATCCCTCCATGCTGGCTACAAACACAAACGCCCTTATCTATCAGGTACCGGGCGGAATGCTGTCCAACCTGCTCTCTCAGCTCAAGCAGGCAGGCAAGGCAGACCAGCTTGAGGAGGTTCTCAAGGAAGTTCCGCGCGTTCGTAAGGATTCTGGCTTCCCGCCCCTCGTTACACCTACCTCCCAGATCGTCGGCACACAGGCTGTGTTCAACGTTATCATGGGCGAGCGCTACAAGACTGTTACCAAGGAGTTCAAGGGCCTCGTAAAGGGCGAATACGGCAGAACACCTGTCGCTATCGACCCCGAGTTCCAGAAGAAGATCCTCGGTGCAGAGGAGCCTATCACCTGCCGTCCCGCTGACCTCCTGAAGCCCGAGTTCGACGCAATGAAGGAAGAGGTTAAGCAGTACGTTGAGGACGCTTCCGTTGAGGACGTGCTCACTTATGCGATGTTCCCGAAGGTTGCTCCGAAGTTCTTCGAGAAGCGCCGCGACAGACAGGTCGGCATCGACGCAGAGCACGCTGACAAGACCAACAAGGTTCACCCCGTCTGATTCTATTTTAAAATAGTCATTGATCCCCTCGGTTATCCGGGGGGATTTTGCATTGTAAAAAATGACGAAAGATATTTGAGCGTACTGTTGAAAGGGACACTTGCCATGTAACGGCGTGAAAACGCGTATGTGTGATTCTAATGCGGTATAAGAGCAAGACAGCCCGGAAACGTTTTCGGTAACGTTTACAAAGCAAATATATGATTTTTCGGCACTTTGCACAAAGGAACGGTTACAAGGTGGTTACAAAACGGTTACAAAAAGAGGTTACAAAGGTAATAAGATGTGCAAACAATTCTGCAAACCCGCATAACTCGCGGATAATTTAAGTTAATAAAAAAACAAGTATTTTTTTATGCTGAGAAATCGTGCTGTTGTGATTATGTACAATCCATGAAAATTGAAAACGTTTACCTGATTTTCATGTGAAAAAAGTTATAAAAAGGGGCTTGAAAAATAAAATGATTTATGATAAACTTACAAATGTAATCAAGGCGCGGCATATAAAAGCTCCAGACAGAGTAGAAATGCCGATGAGATCCTTGGTCAATAATCAGGTTCCTTCGGGAACAGAATGAAACCTATTTTGGGAGGAAAAAATCTATGAAGAAAAGACTTTTAGCAGCTCTGCTCGCATCTGCTGCAGTCCTGTCCTTTGCTGGCTGCTCCAGCAACACAACAAGCAGCAGCACATCCGCTGCTGACAACTCCAGCACACCTGCTGCTGATGACAGCTCTGCTGCTGATGACAGCTCCGTTGCTGACACTGCTTCTACCGCTGAGGCTGACAGCTCCGCTGCTGAAGACACAACTGAACTGAAGGACGACGGTTCCACACTGTCCATTCTTACATGGTCCGGTAACTCTGATACCAAGAAGATGGTAGAGTTCTTCCTTAAGTCCAAGGGCTATTCCGAGGATAAGGTTACAATCGTATCCTGCGGTGAGAATGGCGAGGGCGCACGCGATGGCTACAAGCAGTACCTCATGGGCGACGGCGACGCTGACCTGATGATCTACGACGCTGACTGGGTTGCTGACTACATCTATGATGACACCCTGACTGCTCCGTATTCCGCTATCGGTCTTTCCAAGGAAGACTTCCCGGATGCATTCTCCTACACTCTGTCCTACGGCACAAACGACGCTGGCGTATTCAAGGCTAACTCCTTCCAGGCTACACCGGGCGGATTCGTATACAGAGCTGACCTCGCTGAGCAGTACCTCGGCGTTACAACTCCTGATGAGATGCAGGCACTCGTAAGCGACTGGGATAAGTTCCAGGAGACCGGTGCTAAGCTCTATGAGGCTTCCAACGGCGCTACTTCCCTCCAGGCTACTGAGGGCGGTCTGTGGCAGGTATTCCAGTCCAACAGAACTCAGCCTTGGGTAGTTGACGGCAAGCTCGTTATGGACACCGCTGAAGACTTCTATGACATCGCTAAGAGCATGAACGACAACCACTCCCTCGCAGGCGTTCCTCAGTGGGATGCTGCTTGGTATGCTGCAGTCCTCGATGGCACAGCACTCGGCGACTTCGTTCCTACATGGGGTCTGACCACCAACGAAGGCTCTATCCTCTTCAACTTCACAGAGGGCAAGGACGAGAATGGCGCTAAGATGGCAATGTGCGAAGGCCCGACAGGCTGGTACTGGGGCGGTTCCTACATCGGCGTTTCCAACAAGTGCGACAACAAGTCCCTTGCTAAGGAATTCATCGAGTTCTTCTGCAAGGACGCTGACTCCATGGCTGCTTACGCTGCTGAGACCGGCGACTTCGTAAACAACAAGACTGTTATGAGCACTGCTGAGACTTCCAACAGACTCCTCAACGGTCAGAACCACTATAAGATCCTTACCAAGGTTCTTGACAACCTCGACCTCGAAGGCAAGATCACAAAGTACGACTCCATCATCAAGGCTAAGTTCAACGATTCCGTTAACGGCTACCTCGA
The DNA here is from genome assembly GCA_937893735.1 of uncultured Clostridia bacterium. Classification (GTDB taxonomy): domain Bacteria; phylum Bacillota; class Clostridia; order Oscillospirales; family Ruminococcaceae; genus CAG-115. Next base: position 6,353 of record CALBGD010000310.1, read on the forward strand.
TGGCACATTCGCTACTAAGGAAGATGCTATCAACTCCTTCAAGGACAATGTAGCAGCTGCATACCCCGAGCTGGTTGTTGAGTAATCCTTAACCGGTTTACGCTAAAACCTAATACATGAATGATTGCAATATACTGCTTATGGGCTTTGTCCCATAAGCGTATATTGTGATTTTTTCTCGAAAAAATTATTTGAAAGGGTGTGCATTATGCAGGCGACGTCCGTAAAAAGACACAAGATGGTAAGTTATGCAAAATACGGTTATATGTTCATCGCGCCGTTTTTCATTGCATATGCATTTTTCATGATCTATCCTCTGATAAACACAATTATCCTGTCCTTCAAGGGCAACGGTAATTTTGCTGATCAGTGGGTCGGATTACAGAACTTCCAGTACCTCCTCTTCGGCGGCGACAACAGAGCAGCTAATGCTATTCACAACGAATTCATGAACTCTCTGGGAAACACCCTGATACTGTGGGCAGGTAACTTCGTAGTTCAGATCGTACTGTCACTGCTCCTTGCCGTATGGTTCTCCGATGTAAGAATCAAGATCAAGGGCACTGGCTTCTTCAAGGTAGTAATGTATTTACCGAACATTATTACTGCCGCATCTGTTGCAGGTATGTTCCTCATGATCTTCGGTAACTCCAAGTATGGAGCTATCAACTCCCTGCTTCTTTCCTGGCAGTCGATACTGGAGCCTATTCCTTTCATCAATGATGTCTGGTCCTCCCGTATTCTGGTCATGCTGATCCAGTCCTGGATGTGGTTCGGTAATACGATGCTTCTGCTGATGTCCGGTATCTTCGGTATCGACCCGTCGATTTACGAGGCTGCTGACATTGACGGCTCCAGCGGTGCGAATACATTCTTCAGAATAACAATGCCCATCTTAAAGCCGATCTTCATTTATGTGTTCATCACATCAATGATCGGTGGTCTGCAGATGTTCGATATCCCCTATCTGCTCCACGAAGGCAGAACGATCAGACCTTCCCTTGAAACTGGTGCGGTATTCATTTACCAGTACTTCCATCAGGCTTCTCCGAACTATGGTTACTCTGCTGCTGCTTCTGTTATACTGTTTGTCATCACTGCTGTGCTTGGCGTCATTATTTACAGATTCAACACTGATTCCACTGCGCCCGTTAAGAAGCGCAAGGCTAAGTAAGGGGGGAGCAAAATGGCTGATTCATACAACAATTCAAACAAGGCTTACAGACGTTCGATAATGCTCCATTCCACGATAAGATTTATCGTCTGCCTGCTTCTTACGATCATCTGCCTGCTTCCTATCTACATAATCGTCATCAACTCGACGAGAGATACGGCTGATATCATTGCGAACGGCGTATCGTTCCTCCCGGGCGGCAGCCTGATCGATAACATCAGCAAGCTGAACGACCCGACTATCCAGAACGGCGCTTATACAGATACTTACAACGTACTGATAGGTTACAGAAACAGCCTTATAATCGCTGGTTTCTCCACGGTTCTGACTGTATTCTTCTCCGGACTGACAGCATACGGACTTACCGTTTATGACTTCAAGCTCAAGAAGTTTGCGACCACATTTATCCTTGCGATAATGATGATCCCGACTCAGGTCGTATCCACAGGTTTCTTACAGTTCATGGTTAAGATCAAGCTGTATGATAACTACCTGCCCCTGATACTTCCTGCTATTGCGGCTCCTGCGGTCGTATTCTTCATGCTCCAGTACATGAGATCCTCGTTCCCGCTCGACGTTGTTGAGGCGGCGAGAATCGACGGCTGCGGCGAGTTCAGGACGTTCCTCCAGATCGCGCTGCCTATCTTCAAGCCGGCATTCGCGGTACAGGCTATCTTCGCATTCGTAGCAAGCTGGAACAACTACTATACGCCTTCCATGCTGCTTCTTTCCGGTAAGCTGGAACAGAAGACCATGCCTATGATGGTTACAGCTATCCTGAGTAACGATAAGCTGACCGACTTCGGTGTAAGATACCTCGCTATCACACTTTCCATCATTCCGGTAGTTGTAGTTTATCTGATCCTTTCCAAGTACATCGTTAAGGGTGTTACCCTCGGTGCAGTTAAGGGCTGATTTTTTCGAAGCTTATCCCCCGCATTTATGTGCGGGGGATTTTTTCTGTCCGTTTTTGCGCATAAAAATACCTCCGCTGAAACGGAGGTATTTTTATCAGTTGAGCCCGTGTTTTACGCGGTCGGCTTCTTCGGCGCGCTTTGCGTTGTTGAATCTGTCCAGAGTTCCGACGAGGTAGCCGGTTATTCTGCGTATCCTCTCGAACGGCTGGTCGCAGAAGTGATAGGTCGCGTTGATGTAATCGCCGTCAACATCGAGGTCGATAGCAGTTATATTGCGGTTCGGGTATTTTTTCAGGGCCGCCTCGGTGTAGTAGTCAATTTCCTGCTGGGGTAGGGTCCCGCCTGTAACATTTATTTTCATGATAGTCACCTCTTTTGCTGTGATACTATTGTATCACAATATCATGCGTTTGTCAACCGTTTCTTGCACTATATCTGGATTTTTTGGCATTATCCTTTCCCGAGCTGACTTGGAGCAGAAATACCGCGAGAAATCCCACAGCCGCACATATAATTCCCGTGGAAACCTGTATCCCGTCTGCGGCCGGGGGCAGGAGCTCCCGCAGGGAAGCGAGCATGAACCCGAGTATCACGAGATATGTTCCGGTTTTGTGGCGCTCAAACAGAGTTTCAAGCGCCCGGGCTGAGAGGAAAGTTCCCACAAGTAACCCCGCCGCCATCGGGAGAAGCGGCAGCAGGTCGAAGCTCCCGAGCCTGCCGATAACATCGTCGTAGAGCCCCAGCATATACAGAAAGTGCGACGCGCTTATACCCGGGAGCACAAGCGCCGCCGCGAGGAGTATCCCTCCCAGAAAGCGCAGGATAATCCCGCCCAGCCCTGAGTTCTCAGGGGAGAACAGCCCCTCCGGCAGCGTTGAGATAAGGAGCACGGCCGCGGCTCCGAGGAGCACCAGAATC
>CALBGD010000311.1 GCA_937893735.1 uncultured Clostridia bacterium
CGAAGGGAGGCGCAGGAATGGACTCAAACCTCTGGACTCTCCTTATAGTTGCGGGATTGGGCTTTGCCGTGATCGGTGGGCTCGCTATGCTCTCAAGCAACTACACACTTGGCAACATCAAGTCCAAGACCGTTGGCGACGGTCAGCACGGCACGGCTCGCTGGGCAACTGAGAGTGAGATACGAAAAACCTTTGCTCTCGTCCCATTCGACGTTGTATCATGGCGTAAAGGCGAAAATCTTCCTACGGAACAGGGACTTGTGCTCGGCAGCAGAGGAAAGAAAGGCAAAGTCACAGCGCTGGTAGACAGCGACGATGTACATTGCCTTATGATCGGCGCATCCGGTGTCGGCAAGACGGCATACTTTCTGTACCCGAACCTTGAATACGCCTGTGCAAGCGGAATGAGTTTCTTTGCCAGTGATACCAAAGGTGACCTCGCTCGCAACTATGCAACGATAGCGAAAAGATACTATGGCTACGACGTATCTGTCATTGACCTGCGCAACCCTACACGCTCTGACGGGAGCAATCTGCTGACGCTCATAAACCGGTACATGGATATAGCGTTAGCCGATGAATCGAACATCGCAGCAAAAGCCAAAGCGGAAAAGTACGCAAAGATCATTGCCAAGACCATCGTGAACCCTAGCGGTGACGATTCAAATCGCGGTCAGAACGCGTACTTTTACGAAGCGGCAGAGGGATTGCTGTGCTCCGTTATCCTGCTGCTTTCCGAATTCCTCCCGCCGAATGCCGGGGAGCCGGAGAAGCGGCATATAGTCTCGGTATTCAAGCTTGTGCAGGAGCTGCTCGAACCGTCAGGCGTAAAAGGAAAAACACAGTTTCAAATGCTGATGGGCAGACTGCCAGCGGAGCATAAAGCGAGGTGGTTTGCCGGGGCTGCGCTGAACTCATCCGAACAGGCTATGGCGTCGGTCATGTCCACGGTGCTGTCGCGGCTGAATGCGTTTCTGGACTCGGAGCTCGAGCAGAGTGCGACACGTTCCTAACTGAAAAGGTTAGGCGTGGAGCTGAAAATATAGTGAATAAGATCGAAAGGAGCTTATTCAATCAGTTCCAAAGAACTGATAATCCGATAAGTGGAATGATGGGGTAACGCCCGGAAACGCTTCCCTAATACTCCGATATGCGTAAATAATTGCAATTATATTTATGTGTAAAGCTCGGTGAAGTCGGCAGAGAGTGACCCAAACAGTGAAACATTTATGTTTCGGATGTGGAAACCTGTCCAGCGGTGGATGGTGTCGCCTATATGCCGGGGGTCTATAAAATACCTATGGTGAGAATGATCGGAAGGTCTGACGAACTTGTGAATGAACGGGTCTAAACCAGTAGTGGGCAGAAATGCACATGCTTCATTTGAAGGCACATGTGGGAGAGTAAGATTTTTGTTTATGAAATTCCATACGGAGTTATGGGCTCCGTCCAGTGTGCAGGCTCAAAGCAAGCACCTAAGGGTATATGTAAAAGATAGGATTATCGGAACGTGGAAAGCCGCAAACACAGAGGTAATTGCATACCTGCGAAGTGGTGGGAACGAAATCATAAGTTTCCTTTACTGCGGTGAGAGTAGTGGCACGAGTGATGAAGCCTCTGTAATGGGGGTGGAGCAACAGCCACAAGTCATTTGAAGATAAATAGGTAAAAGGTACAATCTTCATAGCTTCGAGTATGACTACGGCAATTTTGCCGGAGAAAATCGTGCTCCGAAAGGAGAATGGTGCCTATGACAAAACAAAAGAAACTAAGAAATTTGGAGTATTACGACCTGCAAGGTGTATTTGACGGTCTCTATGAGCGGAGCAAAAATGGCGCTGTCTTTAATAAGCTGATGGAAATCATCCGATCAGAAGAGAACATCAAACTCGCCTATCGCAATATCAAGAGAAATGGTGGCAGTAATACACCAGGCACGGATAAGCGGAGCATTTCAGATATCGAAAAGCTTCCAGCAGATCAATATGTTCAGCTTATCCAGAGCAAATTAGCATGGTATAAACCAAAACCTGTCAAACGGGCTGAAATTCCGAAACCGGGCGGCAAGCTTAGACCACTTGGTATTCCCACTATTACCGACAGATTAGTTCAACAATGTATTTTACAGGTGTTGGAGCCGATTTGTGAAGCAAAATTCCACGAGAGAAGCAACGGGTTTAGACCTAACCGCTCAGCGGAAAATGCTTTGGCCCAATGCTATCGTATGATTCAGCGTCAACATCTGCACTTTGTTGTGGATATTGATATCAAGGGCTTTTTCGATAATGTGAATCATGCGAAGCTCATACGGCAAATCTGGGCAATGGGAATCCGGGATAAAACCCTATTGTGTATCATTAAAGAAATGCTCAAGGCACCGATTATTATGCCAAACGGTGAAACAGTATTTCCCCAAAAGGGAACTCCGCAGGGCGGGATATTATCACCGCTTTTATCAAATATTGTTCTGAATGAGCTGGACTGGTGGGTATCCTCACAGTGGGAAACATTCCAGACTCATACAAAATATAAGATATACTGTGGCGAAAAGCTGAACCGGGGCAATATTTATCGGGTAATAAAAAACAGCGGCTTAAAAGAAATGTATATTGTCCGTTATGCGGATGATTTCAAAATTTTTTGCCGCAAGAAAAGTGATGCCGACAAAGCGTTTCTGGCTGTAAAGCTTTGGCTGAAAGACCGCTTGAAGCTGGAAATCAGTGAGGAAAAATCCAGGGTGGTCAATCTAAAGAAGCAATATTCAGAATTTCTCGGTTTTAAGCTGAAAGCTGTGAAAAAGGGCAATAAATATGTGGTGAAATCCCATATGAGTGATAGAGCGATTCAGAATGAAACGCGGAAGCTTAGAGGGCTGGTAAGGGATTTACAGCGACCCAAGAGCCTACTGGACGAAAAGCGTATGCTGAATTTGTATAACTCTACTGTCTGGGGAATACATAATTATTACCGCTTCGCCACGCATATCGCTTATGACTGCGGTGTTAGAATACACAACACTATTCGCATTGTTGCGAGAAACAGGTTAGGGAAAAGACTAAAAAAGCAAGGGAAAACAAACAATCGCTACATTTTAGAGCATTACGGAGGCAGCAAGATGCTACGATATATCAATGGGTTTCCGATGTGCCCTATTGGCTATATCCAGACCAAGGCGCCCTTGTATAAAAAGAAAGAGATATGTAAATATACCAAAGCCGGCAGGGCAAAAATCCACGAAAGCCTTAAGTTTGATATTACGGTGTTGTTAATGCTTATGCGTGAGCAAAATACCAACAAAAGTATCGAATTTATGGATAACCGGCTTTCGCTTTGGGCAGCACAGTATGGGAAATGTGCGGTTACAGGAAGGACATTATGGATTGATGAAATCCATTGTCACCATAAAATTCCCTTAAGAAACGGTGGCACTGACCGATATCAAAATCTTGTAATCGTTCATCAGGACATTCACACACTTATTCATGCTACGCTCCCGACAACAATCCAGTTATATCTCAATCTGATTAACCTGACCCAAGCCATGCTGAAAAAGATAAATAAGTTAAGGTTAAAGGCTGGTAATACAGCCATATGATCAGAAGTTTCTAAGTTTTGAAGTGTACCCAATACCCAAAATTCTTGAACTGATGGAACGCCGTGTGCGGGGAAACTCGCACGCACGGTGTGGAGTGGGGGAAAAGTTAGAGATGATATCAAAGACTTACCTATCACTATTCATCTGCTTTGACAGCAGCATGGACGCCGAAAGCTTTGCATCAAAGAAGTCCGCTATCTTCCTCATACTTCCGGAAGAGGATCAGACCAAGAACTTCATGGCAGGGCTGATGATACAAAACCTCTCGCGTGAGCTGTTATCGGTTGCGGATGAACACGGCGGCAGGCTGCAAAACCGTGTTGTGTTCTTCTGCGATGAGCTCGGTACTATGCCCGCCTTTGATATTCTCCCGCTGTTCAGCGCCGGACGCTCGCGCCGTCTTACGCTTGTGCCGATAATCCAGGCACTTGCACAGCTTGAGAAGAACTACAGCAAGGAGGGCGCGGAAATCATTGTGGACAACGTACAGGACACGATTTTCGGTGGCTTTGCGCCAAACTCACAGACGGCGGAAGTCCTTTCAAAAGCTCTTGGCAGCAGAACGGTTCTGTCTGGCTCTGTCAGCCGCAGCAAGGATAACCCAAGTGAAAGTCTTCAAATGATGGAACGCCCGCTCATGACAGCGGACGAGCTGAAATCCATTCCGAAAGGCTCGTTTGTCGTGATGAAAACCGGCAGACACCCCATGCAGACAAAGCTACGTTTGTTTCTCGATTGGGGCATTACCTTTGATGAGCCGTACAGAATAGAGGAACGTATTGATCGACCGATTGCATACGCCGCGCGCGAGGAGCTTTTGCGAGCGATACTCGAAAAGTATCCGCCAGAACGCTTCCGCAAGGATAGAGATGTCAAACGTGCCGATTCTCCCCAAAAAGCAAGTGCACTCCATGTTCCGAATGGGGAGGTTTTTCGATGAGTTATTTTTCCTCAATCTATTCGGATAATCTCCTGCCGAGTCGCGCAAAGGCAGTATATATGTATCTGCGTGACCGTTCGGATAAAGAATGCAGGTGCTGGCCAGGGGTGAATACTATTGCCGCAGATCTCAATTTTTCAAGAAGCACGGTGAAACGCGCACTGAACGATTTGGAGAAGCGCAGATATATTAAGCGGCTGCCGCGCCACAGGGCAAACGGCAGCCGCTCATCTAATTTGTATGTTTTGATCGATAAGTAATTTTTTCGACTTTTCCGCCAGGGTCAAACTGCGCCATCGCACTGCACCCACCCCCGGCTCAACATGGTCTCCCCTGAACGGATAATTGGAATGGTTAATACAGAGGGAAAACGTATAAAGATTTGTGTCAAAACAGACTTGAAGAAACTAAGGTTTATTAAAGAATACGCAAAGAAGCCGGTTGAGAATGTCTTTTTGTGCAGGAGAAAGCTCTTTCCCATTGCCTGATGGTGATAATATTTCTTCAGCAATTATGATAAGCAATTCTTTCTTATCATCAGGAAAACTATCGAGTAA
>CALBGD010000312.1 GCA_937893735.1 uncultured Clostridia bacterium
AGATACAACGATGTATCTTTAAAGGTCTCGTCTCTTCAGACGTTCGCCAAACAGGGGATATGTCTGGAATTCTCCGGCAATGGTATCTCTTATTATATAGAATACCTGAAATGTCAGAAAGGCGTTACGCTGCGTACAGCGTTGAATCGGTTCCGCTGTCTTGTTCAATATAATTGCAAAACTAAATCAAGCCGTTTTGACTGGGCTATTGATGAAAAGTGTTCCGCTGCTGAAACTCCTTGTCTTGATCTGGACAGGATTCAGCAACAGCTCCTTGACCGTCAGTTTGTCAGCCTGTTTCGCAAGACAGACCCCGAACACGTTACCGGAGAGCTTCAGAGCTGTTATTCTGTCTCTTCTGGAGAGATCGACGACAAAATCCCGTATACGTTCATACAGTCTCAGGACGTCAGTTCCGGCAAGGTCGGAAAAACAATATACCTTGGGCGCAGACATTCCGGTACCTTTGTAAGATTTTATGACAAGCTCGCGGAGCAGATAGCCCATAAGGCGGAGCTGCCGGAGGGCGTTGAATCGTGGAAGCGCTTCGAGATGGAGTTTCATCATAAGAACGCTGCTGCCGTTCTCAGCAAATACCTTGACAGCACCGACGAGGAGTTTCAGGCGTTCATGTGCGGGCTTGCCCTTAAGCTGATCCGGTTCGTGGATCCGGGACGTTCCCGGCGTTATAATTGTGTTACCTCCAAATGGTGGCTTGACTTCCTCCAGAACGCAAAAAAAGCAGACCTCACTATACATAAAATCAAGTGTAACAAATTTCTGAACTTCCTTCTTAACTTTAAAAGGCAGTATGCGCCTACGTTTGCGCGAACGGTGCAATGCTCGCCGCAGTTCCTGATCTCCGTGCTCGAGGACGGGCTGAAAAAGAGCTCTAAAACTGCAGCACAGATAGTTAATGACTACAACTCAATTAAGGCGCTGCCGCCGAACTACTATGATTATGAGCTGGCTCAGTTCCTGCAGCCTCAGACCGGGGAGGATTATTGGCGATCCTTTACCGATCTCGACAAAGAATCATTTCATGGTAAGCTGAGCGCGCTTTATCGTGAAGTATTCAATAAGAATGTGGGTGCTGTGGAGTGATTACGCATTTTATACCGCATATCTGCTATAAATGCTTATGCCGTGTATGCGGTCAGCGCGGTTGTCCGCACCGAGCCCGGCAGGAGAAACGTTGTTGGTCTTGCTGGAGGTCTCACGAATATGCGCCGATTCTGGATTGTAACAATTTCTACTTTAAACAGTTCCACAAATACAAAGTCAGACGTGTTCATAAAGCGCCGAAGGTTCGATATATTGAAAAATTTTCTGATGGAGATATAGCTCAGCTTCTCGGCGAGATCCTGCGTTTGCTGAATAGTCCTATGGTTCTGACTGATGATGTTAACTGCATTAAGTCTGATTGTCTGTGCTTAAGCTGTCCGGCTTCTCAGATCTGCAAGGATAGATGTACACGCTGCGTTAATTGGCGCGGAGAATCTCCGGTTAAACTTTGCGCTATTCGGATCCAGTTTGAAAAGCTGAAAAGGGGTTGATTTGTATGTGTAGTTTGATGTATAATAAAGATATGAAACAAGCTTACAGAATCTCCCTCTTTATTGCGTAAAATTTATCTTT
>CALBGD010000313.1 GCA_937893735.1 uncultured Clostridia bacterium
GGGATAGCTCCGATGAACGGACCCACATACGGAATAAGATTGAACACGAACATTATCGCCGCAATGAGCAGTGAATACGGGAGCATCAGCACCGTGCAGCCTATGAAGCAGAGGACAGCCACGATAAACGCTTCGATTATCTTTCCGATTATGGAGCCGAGGAACTTCTTGCTTGCTTCGCGGCAGACGCTGAGGAACCTCTGCGCGCGCTCAACCTTCAGAAAGGCAAAGATGAATTTCTTGGTCTGACCTATGAACATTTCCTTGCGGGCAAGGAGGTATATCGAGATGATAAGTCCCAGCAGGACGTTTTTCATCGTGTCGATTATCGCCCAGACCGTGGCGGCAACGTTGCCTACCATGCCCATCAGCTCGTTGGAATACTGCTTCCATATCCCGGCAATGAACTTGTTGAAGTCGTCCAGCGGATTTCCGAGGAACTCAACAAGAGTGGGATTGTCCTCAAATATCTTGTTGAGCCAGTCCTTTATGGTGTTGATGTAGCTGTCCATGTTGCCGATAATGACAACGATGTTTTCGACGAGCTGAGGGATCACCATTATTATAATGAGCGCCAGTATCAGCAGAACCGCCAGCATTGTAAGCGTAACGGATATCGCCCGCGCCTGTCCGCGCTTTTTCTTTTCGGCAGAGCCGGAGAGTTTTTTCAGCGGACCGTTTTCGATTTTGGTCATCAGTGGATTCAGCAGATAGGCGCAGAATATGCCGATGATTATAGGCGTTGCGACCGCTCCCAGCACCGACAGCTTGCTCATAACTGAGTCAAAGTTGAAGATTATCATTATTGCGATGGCGCTGACAATGACCGCGCAGACGGAGTATACCGCAATTGTCAGGTATTTCCGGTTCCAGTTTATGTTCATAAGACCTTCCTCCATGAGGGTTATTGAGATGTATTTATTATACACCACGCTGGTAAAAAAATCAATAGACTGTGTTAATTATTGTCGCTCCCGGCAGGAATAATTTCAGATTTCCGGCAAAGAATATCACTGCGGCTGAAACGCCGGAATTTACGGAGCGTGAGCTCCACAGGAGGAAATTAAAATGTCCAATCAGAATAATCAGAACAACCAGAGCCAGAACAGACAGAACCAGCAGGATCAGCAGAACCGTCAGAACCAGAACGGTCAGAACAGACAGAACCAGCAGGGTCAGAACAACAGATAAGCTTCTGCGGATCCGGAAAATGGGAGAGCTTTGCTTTCCCATTTTCTGTTTTCAGCCGCATATCACTTTGGATTGCTGAAAAAACCGCTGTGTGGTCTTGAAATTTCTCCGAAAAAGTTGTATAATGTTCACAGAACGGTTTTTCCGTTGAAATCATTTATCGGAGGAAAATAAAATGGCAGACAACGAAGTACTTATTGAAACCTCAGCAAGACACGTTCACGTTACACAGGAGACTCTTGAGGCTCTCTTCGGCAAGGACGCCCAGCTCACCAAGAAGAAGGATCTTTCTCAGCCCGGTCAGTTCGCGAGCGAGCAGCGCGTTACAGTAGTAGGCCCCAAGAAGGAGCTTGCAAACGTAAGCATTCTCGGTCCGGTACGTTCCGCTGATCAGGTAGAGCTTTCCGCTACCGACGCACGTTCCATCGGCCTTGGCATTGATATCCGCGAGAGCGGCGATATCGCAGGCACTCCGGGATGTACACTGAGAGGCCCCGCAGGAGAGGTCACCATCAAGGAGGGCGTTATCGTTGCTAAGCGCCATATCCACCTCACACCCGAGACCGCTGAAAAGCTCGGCGTTAAGAACAAGGATATCGTTTGGGTAAAGACCAACACCAAAGGCAGAAATGCTATCCTCGGCGATGTTGTTATCCGCGTAAGCGAGAAGTTTGCAGACGCTATGCACATCGACACTGACGAGTCCAATGCGATCAGCGCAGTTCCCGGACTGATGGGCACCATCATCAAGGAGCTCTGATTTCTGTATCCCCCGCTCCGTGTATCGGGGCAGGGGATATTTTTATACTGAGACAGTATCTGACAATTAGTGATTTTTTATCTGTTGACAGTTGATTATTTTTGTATTATAATGGAATAAGCTGGAAAACGATATGCAGTCAACGCGGTAAAATCGACCGTTTTATTTGACTGTAACAAGGAAAGGAGGTTTCATGTCGGCACCGATAAAAGAAAAGGAGAACGAAAAAGAGGAAGAACTCAATGCTTCGGTGCAGTTCTCCGCAAAATACATGGCCGGACAGGCTGAAATCACCGGCGGAGAGCCGGAAATCACCGGCGCTGAGCCTGAAAACGATTTTGCTTCCGAACCCTTTGCAGAGCCGGCAGAAATGACGCAGGAGGAAATGACCCGGCGCGACCGTGAGATACTCGCGGCGCTTGACGAGGTGCTCCGGAAGAATTCATCGGAGCCGGAGCGCAGACCGCGCAAAAAAAAGCGGCGTCTCAACATAGGACGATTCATAGTAGGCACGACCCAAAAGGGCGCCGGAATGATGACCCTTGCGCTTACGCTGATATTTCTCGGCATAGTCACGCTGTGCGTGCTTGTTTCGGGGAGCGGGGACTATATGCTCATTGCGAAGCTTTCGCCGGTGGCGGCAGTGTTCATGGGACTTGAGCTGCTGCTCGGGTGGTTCCTTCCGAAGAAGAAACTTCGTGTGAATATTCCATGCATGGCGGCCACGGTTGTTATCGTGGCGGGAGGCTGTATACTTGCGGCTTCGCTCAACCGCTCTTACGCCGAGATACGCGAGGAGCGAAGCGGGCGGCTGGCGGCTGACGATATCTACGAGAAAAGCTACACGGCGCTGCACCACGCGGCAGATATTTCCACTCTTTCAGTGGAGGTTGACGCTTCGCCGGAAAACGACGGCTCCGGGGAGCTTGCTCAGGGCGACCGGGTAAATATCACGATAGTGTTCGACGGTTCTTATAAAACGCCGGAGGAATTTGCACAGGAGTGCCGCAGCGTTATTGACGCTTACGATTCTCTGGGGATACCGGTCATGGATTATCATTTCAGCGCAGAAACGCGGCAGACGACTTTCCGTCTGGACGTTGAGGGATTATTCCAGCAGGACAGGAACGCTTCCGAACTGGCGGATCTTGTAAATTACTATTACATTGAGGATTTTGATTACATTCCTGATATCGAGGACATTACCGAGGAGATTTCCTCGGAAGTCACATCTGAATAGGACATACAGTTGAGAAAGGTAAAATTGTGTTTGACAAGAATAAGATAGAAGAACTGGGAAACTGCATTGCAAAGCAGTTCCCTGACGAGGGAGTATACCGCATTTCAAGAATCGAGGAGTGGCTGGCTACAAACGGCTGGACCATGGAAAAGCTCGGCGTGAGCGATTTCCATGAGCTGATAAAACAGGCTCCTGAGCTGTTCGGGACTCCGTATTACAACGCTGAAAACTACGTTATAGTGCGGCGCTGGCACTTAAAGGACAGCGATAACGCGCACCCGGCCGACAGCTTTTTCGGCAACAAGAACATAATCCTGAACGACGACATCATCGAGATGTCCCAGCAGTCGCTTTATGCGCTCACCAAGGTAATGGGCTGGGGAATGACCGTGCAGGAGATGAAGCAGGAGATATACGACAGCTTTGCAAGGGAGCGCGATGCAGGAAAGCTGATAATACGCGATGACAGGTACATATTCAGGATAGGCTGCTGCACCGACGGATTTCAGGTCAACGGAATCATCACAAAGAACATCAGCCCGAGGGGAAAGAGCCTGTACTTCTCGTTTGAAAAGACCGAGATACGCGACGGTGATTTCGTGCCCAAGCACAGGACGCCGTATGTTCCCGCGGAAGTCAGCAGGAGTGACAAGGCGGAGATATACCGCCTGCTGAGCGGGGCGTTCCCGTTTGAGGTGCCACAGCACATGGCTGCGATAAGCAAGCTGCTTACTGATAACCACATCGACCGTGCAAAGTACGGCTTTATGAAGATGAAAGACCTGCTCGCACAGATGGATTACCTTGAAATGACTGATATCGTTCTTGGGGGAGTTCCGCAGATAATGGTAACGCTGCACCGCGCTCCTGAGTTTGAAACGGGTATTGTACGTCAGCCGGCTGCTTCCGTGACTGAGACAAAACCGCAGGCTCCTGCCGGAAATATCCCGGACGGCGCGCTTGAGGA
>CALBGD010000314.1 GCA_937893735.1 uncultured Clostridia bacterium
CTCCGTACTGCTACATCAAGCGGGATTCGCTCCACGACATCGACAAGGCGTGCGAGGATATCGAGAAGAAGCTCGGTGGTTATCCGATGTTCGTAAAGCCTGCCTGCGCGGGTTCCTCCGTGGGAGTGAGCCGCGCCGCTGACCGCGAGTCCCTCAAGAACGGCATAAAGATCGCGTTCGCGCACGGCGAAAAGGTAGTGATTGAGGCTGAGATAATCGGCAAGGAGGTCGAGTGCGCAGTTCTTGGCAACGGGACCGACCTGATAGCCTCCATTCCGGGACAGATAACCCCGGCGGAGGAATTCTACGATTACGACGCAAAATACAAGCTCGGGACTTCCGTGCTGGATATTCCGGCGAAAATATCCGCGGAAATGACTGAGGAGCTCCGCGAGACCGCAAAGAAAGCGTTCATCGCGATGGGGTGCAGCGGATTCTCCAGAGTTGATTTCTTTGCAACGGATAATGGACTTGTCCTCAACGAGATAAACACTATTCCGGGATTCACGCCCATCAGTATGTATCCGAAGCTGATGGCGAACATGGGCATAGAGTACAGCGAGCTTCTTGACAGACTTATCGGGCTTGCGATAGAAAAGAATTCAGAAAACTGAGTCTGGAGTGATAAATTTGGGAAACAACGCAAATATAAAGATGACCGTAAAGCAGACCGCAGACGGGAACACCGACAGTTCCGAGCTGTTCACTAAAGGTGAATTCCGCGAGCACGCTGGGAGCTGGTTCATCGACTATGACGAGAGCGAGGCCACCGGATATGACGGGAGCCATGTGCAGCTCCGCATAGGTCAGGAGGACGAAACCATCACCATGACGAGAACGGGCAAGGCTTTTTCCAGCCTGATCTTTGAGAACGGAAAGCGTCACTTCTGCCATTACGGCACGGAATACGGCGATTGCATGATAGGCATTTCCACAAACGAAATGCGCCGCGGGATCACCCGGGACGGCGGTGAAATTTACGTCCGCTATACTATTGATGTGAATTCCGGGCTGATGCTGACAAATGAGATAACAATACACGTTAAGCCGCACGAAAAGGCATAAGGCAAAAAAATATAGGAGATAAACGAATGTACAACGCAGTAGAAGAAGCAAAGGCACAGGTCAAGGAACTTATAATGAACGCGCTCGGCAGGCTCGTCAAGGAGGAGAAGATCCCCGCAGAGCCGCTGCCGCCCTTTCAGGTAACTATCCCGGCTGACAACAGCCACGGTGATTTTTCCGCGAACACAGCGCTGGTTTCCGCAAAGGCGCTTAAGAGCAATCCCCGCGCCATCGCGCAGATGATAGCTGACGCTATGGAATTTGCAGGAACTGATTTCAGCAAGGTAGAGGTAGCAGGTCCGGGCTTTCTGAATTTCTTCATCGGCGAAAGCTGGTTTGAGGGAGTTGTAAGGAATGCAGTCGCAATGGGCGAGGACTACGGCAAGACCGACCTCGGCAAGGGAAAGCGCGTGCTAGTGGAGTTCGTTTCCGCGAACCCCACAGGCCCCATGCACATAGGCAACGCGAGGGGCGGCGCGATAGGCGACAGCCTTTCCTCCCTTCTTCAGGAGGCTGGCTATGATGTCAGCCGTGAGTTCTACATCAACGACGCGGGAAATCAGGTCGCGAAGTTCGGCAAGTCCCTTGACCTGCGTTATCTCCAGCTTTGCAGCGAGGCGGGTCAGAAGGTCATCGCAGAGTGCGGCTCCGACATGGAGAAGCTCACGAAGACCATCTACGACCAGACCTCCACTCCCGATGAGGAGGGCAATATCCCCGAGGAGCAGAAGAATTTCCCGTTCACTATGCCGAACGATGTTTACCTCGGCATGGATATAATCGAGCACGCAAAGAATTACTACGACCTGCACGGCGGAAAGGCTCTCGCGGAGAAATCCGAGGAGGAGCGCCGCAAGGCTCTCGTTGACTACGCGCTGCCGCTCAACGAGAAGCGCCTTGAAGAGGACCTGCTGAAGTACCGCATAAAGTACGACAACTGGTTCAAGGAGAGCACCCTGCACAATAACGGCGCAGTAAAGGCGGTTATCGAGAAGCTCAAGGCTGGCGGACATACCTATGAAAAGGACGGCGCGCTCTGGCTGAAGGCTACCGATTTCGGCGGAGATCAGGACTTTGTTCTGGTGCGCTCCAACGGATTCCCGACCTATATCGTGCCGGATATCGCATACCACTATGACAAGCTGATAACCAGAGGCTACGACAAGGCGATAAACGTTCTCGGCGCAGACCATCACGGCTATGTACAGCGCATGAGGATAGCTCTTTCCGCACTGGGAATTGACGACAAGCGCCTTGACGTGGTCATCATGCAGATGGTAATGCTTATCCGCGATGGCAAGCCCTGCAAGCTGAGCAAGCGCTCCGGCAAGGCAATCACGCTGACCACCCTGCTTGACGAGGTTCCGATAGACGCGGCGAGATTCGTGTTCAACCAGCGCAACGCCGACACACACCTTGAATTCGACCTTGACCTTGCAGTCGAGGAATCCAGCAAGAACCCCGTGTTCTATGTTCAGTACGCCCACGCGAGAATTTGCAGCGTTATCCGCAAGCAGGCAGAAGAGGGTGTGAAGTACGAGGGCGGCGAGGTTTCCTATTCCGACCCCGCAGAGCTTGCGCTGGTACGCAAGATAGCAGAAATGCCCGAGATGATAAACACCGCCGCGAAGGATTACGATCCCTCCGCGCTCACAAGATATTCCTACGAGCTTGCGCAGAACTTCCACAAGTTCTACGATAGCTGCCCGATAAAGGGCGCCGAGCCTGACGTGAAGCAGTCCCGCCTTGCGCTCTGCGACGCTGCAAGGATCACGCTCAGGAACGTGCTTGCGCTGCTCAAGGTTGAGGCTCCTGAGAGAATGTGATAGAAGCGGGCTACGCTTTATTCCGGTGAATTATGATAAAACAGGAAAAGAAATACTACATCAGGGCGTTCACCTACGCCCTGATAATGGCGGGAGTGCTCCTGCTTCCATTTGTTATACTTGATCAGGGGTATTTCATCTATTACGGCGACTACAACGCGCAGCAGATACCGTTCTATAAGACCTGCATAGAAGCGGTCCAGAGCGGAAATTTCGGCTGGAACTGGAAAACCGACCTCGGCGCGAATTTCGTTGGATCGTACAGCTTCTACACGCTGGGAAGCCCGTTCTTCTGGTTTGCGGCGATGTTCCCGGTGGCGATATCGCAGTACCTGATGGCTCCGCTGCTGGCACTCAAAATCGCGCTCTCGTCGTTCTTTGCATTCGTTTATATCAGGAGATTCGTTTCAAAGCCGCAGAACGCGCTTATCGGCGGTCTGCTTTACGCGTTCTCCGGATATTCGATGTACAATATCTTCTTCAACCACTTCCATGAGGCGATAGTTTTCTTCCCGCTTCTGCTGATAGGCGTTGAGGAGGCTGTCATAAACAAGCGGCGCGGCGCTCTGGCGCTTGCGGTCGCGATAAACGCATTCGTGAACTATTTCTTCTTTATCGGAGAATGCGTGTTCCTTGTGCTGTATTTTGTTTTCAGGCTGATAGGCGACCGCCGGTTCAGGATAGGGCTGAGGGATTTCTTCTGCCTTGCGTTTGAATCTGTCTGCGGAGTGCTTATCGCCGGTATCCTCTTTGTTCCGTCGATATTTCAGGTGCTGGACGTTCCGCGCTCTACGTCAATGCTGAACGGCTGGGATTTCCTGTTCTACAACAAGAACCAGCGTTACGGGCTTATTCTGGAGGCTATGTTCTTCCCGGGAGAAGTCCCCGCAAGGACGGCGATGTTTGAAAACGCGGATTCCAAGTGGAGCAGCGTTGCGCTTTTCCTGCCGCTGTTCTCCATGTCGGGAGTTATCGCGCTCATAAAGGGTGCGTCCGGTGAGAGTTCCAAACGAATGCTGTGGGCAAGGCTGCTTCTTCCGGCGTGCTTTATAATCACGCTGGTTCCGGGGCTGAATTCCTCGTTCGTGCTGTTCAATTACAGCTTCTACACGCGCTGGTGGTATATGCCGGAGCTCCTCTGCGCCCTTGCCACTGTGTATGTACTGGAGCACAGGGAATTCGATCTGCGCTTCGGTGCGAAATTCTGCACGATAGCCGTGGGCGTGATGTCGCTGCTGGTGTTGCTTTTCCCCACGAAAAAGGAGATAGAAACGGACGCCGGCAAGGAAACGATACTTGTTCCCCATATCGCCAACGGAATGTCCCCGGCGGTGCTTCTGAATATCGGCGTTGCCCTCGGAATGCTGGTGCTGCTGTTCAATGTGCTTTACTGGCGTAAGAGGGTTTCCGCTGAGAAATTCACGCAGCGCGTGACCGTGTGCACTGTTGTGTGCTCCATGCTGCTGGGCTACTATTATGTCGGCTACGGCAGAATTCTGGGGCCGTACCTCGGCAGCTATAACAAGAATGTTTCCGCGCAGGTTCATATAGACGACCCGGACTTTTTCCGCATGGAATCCACCGACAGCATGAACAACATAAATATGCTGTGGGGTATGAGCTCCCTGAAGAGCTTCACCAGCATTATTCCGAGCTCCACGTTTGAGCTGTACGACCTGCTGGATATCGAGCGCTCGGTTAATTCCGCGCCGAAATACGATCATTACGCGCTGCGTGCGCTCACAAGGGTGAAGTACCTGATGATTCCGGGGAACACCTCTGACGAAAAGCGCACCGAGGTCCTTGACGGGCTGAAAACGTTCGAGTACCTCGAAACTCAGGACGGATTCGAGATATACCGCAATACGGCGGCGCTCCCGATGGGATACGCTTACGATGGGTATATTCTGGATTCCAGCCTGAAGGGAAAGACGCACATCGACAACATTATGACCGGAAGCGTTATCCTGACCAGCGAACAGGCAGAGAAGTACGGCGATATCCTCGTTGAAAATCCGGTCGTTTCGCTGGACGGCGATAAGCTGTACGAACAGTTCCTGTCTGACGTGGACGCGCGCAATTCCCTTGCGGCAAAGCAGTTCAGCGTGAACAACAGCGGATTCACAGCGGTCACTGATTACGACCGCGAGCGGCTGGTTGTGTTCAGCGTTCCTTTCGACAAGGGCTGGAGCGGCACTGTTTCAGCGCAGGGAGGGGCGGCTCAGCCGCTGGAGCTTGAAAAGGTCAACGGCGGATTTATAGGTGTTAAGGTCCCCGCCGGGGTCTGCGAGCTCACGTTCACCTATAAGACCCCGGGAGCCTCTCTCGGAGTTATCTGCACGATAGTCGGAGTTGTGCTGTTTGTAGGATATATATTCCTCTGCTATTTCGTGCTCAGGCGCAGGGCAGTGCGGTATGCTCACCTTTATCCGACGGATCAGGTGGAGGGTGTAAAAGCGCACAGCTCCTATATTGAGCAGCTCTCAAAGCAGATATACGAATCCCCTGAGATGGACAGCAGAAATAATGCTCCCGCTGACGAGCAGGAGCTGAGCTGGCCGGACGTTGAGGAGAGCTTCATGGACAGGGAGCGTTACGATTTCAAGAGCATGAAGCCCAAGCCCCGCACCTCCCACATCACAGAGGACGACGAGGCGTACAACGTCCTGAAAGAGCTGGACGAGCAGAAAAACCGCACGGACGATATCGAGTAAAGGAGAACATCATGGGACATCTTGAAGAAAAGACCATTTCCAGCGAGCAGAAGTTTGACGGAAGAATAGTAAAGCTGTTTGTTGACAAGGCTGAGCTTGAGGACGGAAAGATAGTCACCCGCGAGGTAATCCGCCACCCCGGCGGAGTATGCGTGCTCCCGCTGACGGAGAAAAACGAGGTGCTTTTCGTTAAGCAGTTCCGTTATCCGCACCAGACGGTCCTGCTGGAGATACCCGCAGGAAAGCTGGAATACGGCGAGAACCACAGCGAATGCGGGCTCCGCGAGCTTAAGGAGGAGACCGGCTGCACCTGCGATGATTACACTTATCTGGGCAGTCTTATCCCTACTCCCGCTTACTGCGGCGAGGTTATCCATATGTACCTCGCCCGGGGGCTCCACTCCGGAAGCCAGAAGCTGGACGAGGGCGAGTTCCTTGATATCGTGAAGATACCGCTGGACGAGGCAGTGGCTATGGTAATGCGCAACGAGATCCAGGATTCCAAGACGCAGATAGCGCTGCTGAAAACTAAAATGCTTCTTGAAAAGTAAGCGGTTTCACTGGGTGTATTCCCGGTAGGCGGCGAGTATCTGCTCCTCCATTTTTTCGCGGACGTCTGCGGAGATGGGGTGGATTATATCGCGGAATACTCCGGAATCCTCGCGGCGGCTCGGCATTGCCACGAACAGGCGTTCGTCGCCCTGAACCAGCTTTATGTCGTGTATCGCGATGGCATTGTCAAGGGTGATGGAAACCACCGCCCGGAGCCTGCCCTCATGCATGGTTTTTCTGATTTTGATATCGCTTATCTCCATAATGAACCTCCATTCTTTTTTGGGTTATTGTGGGAATTTTTGCGGAGAATATACATACAAATATTGTTGATAACAACGGCTCACTGGTCGCCTCTGAAAGAAGGAGTTTAACCGTGGAGAATTTTCTGACAGGAAAAAAACACATTCATTTTATCGGAATAGGCGGTTCTGGAATGTACCCGCTGGCGCAGATACTGCACTCGCAGGGGTACTACCTGACCGGTTCCGACAACAACGAGACCGCAACCCTTGACGCGGTGCGGAAGATGGGAATTCCCGTGTATCTCGGGCACTCCCCGGAGAACATCAGGGGCGCTGACCTTATCGTGCATACGGCGGCTATTATGGCGGATAATCCCGAGCTTATCGCGGCAAAGGAGAGCGGCGTGCTCACCGTAGAGCGCAGCGAGCTCCTCGGGCTTGTCACAAGCTGGTACAGCAAGGCGTTCTGCGTGAGCGGCACCCACGGAAAGACCACCACGACTTCCATGCTGACACATATTCTGCTTGCCGCTGGGATCGATCTTTCGGCGGTGATTGGCGGAAAGCTCAAGGCGATAGGCGGCAGCGGCAGAGCCGGCAGCAGCGAGTATATGGTCTGCGAGGCGTGCGAATTCGTTGACACGTTCCTGAAGCTGTTCCCGAATATCTCCATAGTCCTGAACATTGACCGCGACCATCTGGACTACTTCAAGACCATGGAGAATCTGAAGCTCAGCTTCTCGAAATTCTGCAAGAAAACCACGGATATGGTAATCGCCAACGGAAGCGACGCCAACACTATGGAGGCGGTAAACGCAAGCGGCACCGCCGCAAGGGTTATAACCTTCGGAAAGACCCCGGACTGCGACTTCTACCCGGAGAACATTCAGCACATCGCGGATTTCCGGACGGAATTCGACCTTATGCACCACGGCGAAAAGCTTGAGCACATTACGATACGCGTGCCGGGGCTCCACAACGTGTACAACGCTGTGGCGGCGTGCGCGGCGGCTTATTCTGCGGGGATCCCTGCGCAGGCTCTGCGGGAGGGGCTTGACAAGTTTGGCGGCGCAATGAGAAGATTCGAGCGCCTTGCCGAGATAAACGGCGTGACTATCGTTGACGATTACGCGCACCACCCGGCGGAGATCGCGGCTACGCTGAAAACCGCCAAGGAAATGAGCTTTAAGCGGGTATGGGTGGTGCACCAGCCGTTCACCTATTCCAGAACGGCAATGCTGCTGAATGAGTTTGCGGACGCGCTTTCCATTGCGGATAAGGTAGTCCTGACGGAGATAATGGGCAGCCGTGAGAAGAACACCTACAATATCTATTCCAAGGATCTCGCGGAGAAGATAGACGGCTGCGTGTGGTTCACCGGAATGGAGGAGGTCGCGCAGTATGTTGCGGCAAACGTCCAGCCGGGAGATCTGGTGATAACGCTGGGCTGCGGCGACATCTATAAAGCAGCGGACAGGATAATTGAAATATTACAGGGAAAAAAGTAAACAGGAGCGATAAATGTTTGAACTGAAAAAGACCGAAGGACGCGCACGGCGCGGAACATTCACAACTCCCCACGGAGTAATAGAGACCCCGTTCTTCATGAACGTCGGAACTGCCGCGGCAATAAAGGGAGGAATCTCCTCCGTTGACCTCAAAGGACTGAAAACGCAGGTGGAGCTGTGCAACACCTATCACCTGCACCTCCGTCCGGGGGACGACATCATCTATAAGATGGGCGGACTCCACAAGTTCATGAACTGGGACAAGCCCATTCTGACGGACAGCGGCGGATTTCAGGTGTTCTCGCTGGCGAAGCTCCGCAAGATAAAGGAAGAGGGCGTGTATTTCGCAAGCCACATTGACGGCAGACGCCTGTTCATCGGTCCGGAGGAAAGTATGCAGATACAGTCGCACCTTGCCTCCACCATTGCGATGGCTTTCGATGAGTGCATCGAGAACCCCGCTCCGAGGGAGTACGTTCAGCGTTCCGTTGAGCGCACCACCCGCTGGCTCCAGCGCTGCAAGACGGAGATGGCAAGGCTGAATTCTCTGCCGGATACTATCAACAAGCAGCAGATGCTGTTCGGCATAAATCAGGGCGGTACTTACGATGATATCCGCATAGAGCACATGAAAACCATATCCGAGCTTGACCTTGACGGCTACGCAGTGGGCGGCCTTGCAGTAGGCGAGCCTACCGAGGAGATGTACCACATTCTTGACGCGGTGCTTCCATATGCGCCGGTAAACAAGCCGAGATACCTCATGGGCGTGGGAACTCCGTCGAATATAATCGAGGGCGTTTACCGCGGAATCGATATGTTCGACTGCGTAATGCCGAGCCGCAATGCGCGCCACGCGACCATATTCACATGGGACGGCATAATGCACGCCACCAACAAGTGCTACGAGCTGGACGACAGACCTCTCGACACCAAGTGCGACTGTCCCACCTGCCGTAATTTCAGCCGCGCGTATATCCGCCATCTTTTCAAGGCGGGAGAGCAGCTCGGCGGCAGGCTTGCTGTTCAGCACAACCTGTATTTCTACAATACGATGATGGAGAAGATACGCGAAGCACTTGACGAGGGCAGGTTCGAAGAATTCCGCAATGAGTATTCCGAACGGCTTGCAACTCTTGTGGACAAGGCATAAGGAGGCGCGCATGAAGCTGATAAGCATAGGCTTCGGCAATTCTGTGAACGCCGACCGTATAGTTGCGGTGGTAAGTCCCGAGGCGGCTCCGGTGAAGCGCATCGTGCAGCTCGCCAAGGACAGCGGCACGGCGATAGACGCGACCTGCGGCAGACGTACGCGCTCCGTGATAATCTGCGACAGCGGCCATGTCGTGATGTCCGCACAGACGCCGGAAACAATTTCGGGGAAAACCTCCGCCGAGGACGAAGAATAAAGATTTAAGGAGTATTATCTATCATGGAAAAGGGTCTGCTTTTTGTAGTATCCGCACCCGCAGGCTGCGGAAAGGATACGATTCTGGAACAACTGTTCAAGACTGCGGAAAATGTCGGATACTCAGTATCCGCGACCAGCCGCGCTCCCCGGGAGGGCGAAATCGACGGAGTGCACTACCACTTCCGCACCCGCGAGCAGTTCGAGCAGATGATAAAGAACGAGGAGGTCCTCGAATATACCGAGTACTGCGGAAACTACTATGGCACACCCCGCAAGGCTGTCGAGGATATGCTTAACGCCGGCAAGGACGTTATCCTGAAAATCGAGGTAGAGGGCGCAATGAACATCAAGCGCCTCTTCCCGGAGTGCTGCCTTGTGTTTATTCTCCCGCCCTCCATGCATGAGCTTGAGCGCCGCCTGAGAAAGCGCGGCACCGAGACCGAGGAGAAGATAATAGAGCGCACCGCGCAGGCGCGCGAGGAGCTGAAATTCGCCGAGAATTACGATTACCTCATAGTAAACGGCGAGCTTGAAAAGGCAGTGGACGACCTCCGCAGCGTTATTTCGGCTGAAAAGCTCCGCAAGAGCCGCCGTATGCCGCTTCTTCAGGCTCTCAGAAACGAATGACCGAAGCTGTTCAGGCGGCCGTTGAGGGAACCGCGTACAGCTTTGACGCGCTGTTCACCTACCTTGTTCCGGACAGTCTTTCCGGCAGGATATCCGCAGGAATGCGCGTGGTCGTGCCGTTCGGCAGGGGCAACAGGAGCCGCGTGGCTCTGGTTTTCGAGGTCTTGCCCGCGCCGGAGGACAGGTCGAAGCTGAAATACATCAGCGCCATTGCGGACAGCGAACCGGTCATTTCCCCGGAAATGATAAAGCTCTGCCGCTGGATAAGGGACAACACGTTCTGCACCTATTTTGACGCATTCCGGGCGATACTTCCGCCGGGGCTGAGCTACACGCTCCAGTCCCGCTACGAGCCGGTGAACGGCTTTTCCGGGAGCCTCACAAAGCCCGAGGAGGAGCTCCTTGGGAAGATATCCGGACTGCGCGAGCGCTATTCTGCGGAAGCCGCTGAAAAGCCCGTGCTGAGATCCCTCATCGACAAGGGCGCAGTGCGGGAATCCGAGCTGCTGAAGCGCCGCGTGGGCGACGAAACCACCCTCATGGTTAAGCTTGCAGAGCAGCCCGAGGACGCGGAGCCGCCGAAGCTCACACCGAAGCAGAAGCAGGTGATAGAGTTCCTGGAGGAAAACACTGCCGCTTCCGTGCACGAGGTTTGCTACGCGCTGAACATCACGGCGGCGGGGGTGCAGCGTCTTGTTGAAAAGGGAATACTGGAGGAATACGAGTATCAGGTGTTCCGTCTGGAATCCTCAGGCGGAGCCACCGAGAGCCCGTCCGACATAGTGTTTTCCCCGAAGCAGCAGGAGGTCTACGACGGACTTCTGGCGCTGATGAACGAGGACGCGCCGAAATGCGCGCTCCTGCGGGGAATCACGGGCAGCGGAAAGACCTCCGTGTTCATTCGCCTGATAAACGAGGCGGTGAAGCAGGGAAAATCCGCGATAATGCTTGTCCCGGAGATATCGCTCACGCCGCAGATGGTCGGAAAATTCCGGCGGCTGTTCGGCGACGAGGTCGCGATACTCCACAGCAGCCTTTCGCTGGGCGAGCGCGCGGACGAATACACCCGCATAAAGACCGGAAAGGCTCATATAGTCGTGGGAACGCGCAGCGCGGTTTTCGCGCCGGTGCAGGATCTCGGCATAATCGTCATCGACGAGGAGGGCGAGGGCACCTACAAATCCGAAAGCGCCCCGCGCTACCATGCCCGGGACGTTGCGAAGCAGCGCTGCTTCTGGCACGGAGCGTTCCTGCTGCTTGCCTCCGCAACGCCCTCGCTGGAGAGCTACTACAACGCAAAGACCGGGCGGTACAGCCTGTTCGAGCTGGACGAGCGCTACAACAACGCGGTCCTGCCGGAGGTCTTTATTGTAGATATGAGAATCGAGCAGCAGAACGGGAACCATTCCGCGTTCAGTATGCCGCTCATCGAAGAAATGCGGAAGAATCTTGAGCGCGGCGAGCAGTCTATACTGCTGCTCAACCGCCGTGGATATCACACCAGCGTCCGCTGCGCCACCTGCGGAAAGGCGGCGGAGTGCCCGAACTGTGCTCTCCCGCTGACCTACCACAAGGCGAACAACACCGTTACCTGCCACTACTGCGGATTTACCCGGGCGCTTGCAAGGG
>CALBGD010000315.1 GCA_937893735.1 uncultured Clostridia bacterium
CATATCAAGTGAGAACTTCTTAGCTGCGCTGTCGTAGCCCAGACCGTCCTTCTGGGAGAATTCTTCGGCGTTGTACTTGTATCCGCGGTTTGTCTCGATGAGATTTCCGCTGCCGTCAACCTCGTAAATGGTTATCTTGTAGCCGTCTGCATTGGCAGCCTCGTCCCATTCAGCGTGGAGTACCTCGTTGCCTGTTGCCTTTATGGTTACATTTGCGGGAGCGTCCGGCTGGAAGTTGTTGGTGTATCTGATATTGCCAAGGGACTTGCTTCCGATGGTGACGTATGCTGTGTCTACCTCGCCGTCAGAGTCGAAGTCCTCCTCGAACTTCTCCATCAGGTATGCGTTTACAACATAATCGCCAGTGGGGGCGAGGGTTCCTGCTGTCTCAAGCACCTGAGTGAAGTCTGCGGGGTCGGATACCTCAAACTCGCCTGCGAAGTAGTCGTTTATGCCTGTCTGGTCGTTCTCAGAAGCGTCCTCAAGGGGTCTGCTTCCGTAGTAAACGCGTACAACGTAGTTTGCGTCGTCTGCGGGGTTCTTTACGTTCGCGCTGATGGTATCGCCGTTCAGGGAAGCCTCGAATCCTGCGAGGTCGTTGGAGTAGTTCAGCGCGGCTGTGAAGTTGCTGGAAGCGCTGATATCCCAGCCATTAATGGAGTTCTGTACACCGAGGTTGACAAGAAGCGCGGGGTTGCCGTCGTCGTCTGTTATCTCCATGGTGTTTGCGGAATCCGCGTTTGTGATGACCTGATTGCCATCGGTGTCGTCTGCAAGGTCAGCGAATACGATATCGAACGGATTGCCGCTGTTGTCGGTGATGCTGAGGCTGTTCTTGAATTCATCTGTAATGCCGCCCTCCGGGGTGATGAGAAGCATCATCTCGGTATCAAGCGGGTCGGTGGATTCCATGTCGATATGTGCGCTGTTGGAAGCCGCAGAGGGGTCAGCATACAGCACTATTGCCTCGGACTGAACCGATCTCAGCTCGTCGAACGGGATCTCAGCCGTAATGAAGCCGACTTCCATTCCGTCGGAATCAATGAGCGCGAGGGTATTCGGGCTCTTCTTTATCTCGTCGCGGAGGTTCCATTTCGGGAGCTTCTTGAACCAGCCGGCTGTCTGCACGCCGACTTTCTTAGGAGCGATGTAGTAGATGCGATACTTTATCCCTAAAAATTTACCGGACTTTGCTGCGCCAAAATAGAACTTCATGTTATTCAGCGCTTCCTTTGCCGCGCCATTGAACGTGGTGTTCCTTACTGCGAAATTGGTCTCGCCGCCGAGTGCGAATTCAAGGTCAGATTTTGCAATGGTCTTTCCGCCGATTACCTTCCAGTTCTTGGGGAACTTTACCTTACCATAGACCTTTCCGTTTGCGTCCGCGGAGAGGTACACGTATCTGGGCTTGCTCCAGCTGTCGAAGCCGCCGAAAATATTGGCGTCAAAGCTTCCGCCTGCCTCGATGATGTTCCAGCCCTCGGGAACTTCCAGTTTCATGGACATACCGCCGTTGGCATTGAAGCCGGTGTAGGTCCTGCCGTTTACTCTGCGCTTTTCGCCGGTGAGACCGATGTGGGTCTCGTATTCGGTGAGCAGTCCTGCGACGCCGGCGAGCTTGATGTTCTCAACGCCCCACTGTGCGTACATCGGACCCACAGTTACAGAAGCGGAGCCGGAGATAAGCTTCAGGTAGTCGCCGGTACCCTTTATCTTAAGCCTTATGGGAGGTATCGCAATGAAATCGCCGTTGAGCGTATCTGCCAGTCCGTCGAAGCCACCGCCGCCGCCGGTGAGAGTGCCGACAACTACCGGAGGAACCAGCGGAAGACCAGGCTGCGCATTGATGTAGAACCACATCTTATTCGGCATGAGGTCGCCGGTCTTGTTGAGGCGCTTTAGCTCGAGCTCAGCCTCGGTCTCAAACAGGTCGAATGCGTTGAGCTCCAGCGAGAAGTAGTAGCGCTCCTCGCCCTTGAAGGTGTTTATCTCGCCCTCTATCTCAGCAAGCTCCAGACCGAGCAGGGAAGCGGTGTTGATGCTGCCGCTGGCTGCAACGCCGTTGCACTTGAACTCGCCGTTCTTCAGCCCGTAGCCGAGCTTTTCGATGGAGAGCATATTATCGTTTCCGAACAGCATCTTGAACGCTATCTCGCCGCCCATGATGATGTTTCCGTCCGACTTCATGTCAACGCTGTCAACATTCACCTTTACGTTAGGGATATCAACATTGATGACAGCCTTATTCTGCTTGGGGTCTATCTGGGCGGTGATGCCGCCGTCGGTCATGGACAGCTTGAGGCTGTCTGCATTTTTCGGTGAGTAGAACTTGAATTTCGGGCAGTTGAGGTTCACGCCCTTCTGGGAGATCGTGCCGTCCGCGTAGACGCGCAGATACCCGCCGTTCCCCCATGTCGCGGTGACGCTGTTGGAGAGAGCCGCTTTTCCGCTGGTAAACTCAAAGTAGGAGCCGCTGCTGTCGGAGCCTTCACTTACCATTCCGCGGATGGTAAGCACCAGGCTGGGCTTCCTTCTTAAGCCTCCCATTGCTTTTGTTTTAGTTTGGGAAATCGCTCCCAAGCTTACCTGATAACTGGAGCCGTTTTTGTAGACATACAGCTGGTCGGCGGTTTTGCTGACAGAGGTGTCATCGCTGGGTGTCACGACTGTTTCGCTTTTCTCCGGGAGATCACGGTAGCCTACGATATTCACGAGGCCCTCGGAATATATGTCTTCCTTGGTCAGCCTTACCGTATGGACCGCAATAGCCGCGTCGTCAGAATAGCTGATCTCATTGGGGAGTCTGTATTTATGCCCCTTGATGCCTGTGCGGTTCTCGGAGTAGAAGTAGTCGCCGGTGAGCATGAGCGGGTTCGCGAAGGAATATCCGTCAGTGTATATCTCGGTGATGTAGTCTTCATAGGTGACATTATCCATGAGCGGGGTTGAAATAATGCCTCTCCATTTGCCAAACATTGTAAGATTTGAACTGCCGTTGGTTCTTCTGGAATATGTTGAGGCATTGGAAAGACCGCCGGATATATCCACAGATTTTATACTGCTGGAATTCTGGAGATCGAGCATTCCGGTTTTGTTGGTGACGTTGCTGGAGTACACCTTTGCCTTGTCCTTGGCAGTCGGATGACCCATTCTGCTGAAATTGTGCTGAATGTCTACCCATCTGAGCTCAATGGCGTTGACCGCTGCATTGAATGCCGTACATGAGGTTATCTCAATGACAGCCTTCACCGCATAGCAGGGGAGCCCATCGCTGCTGTTCATCGGGAACTCCACGGCGCTGCCGCTTTCAATGACGGAGCTCCAGCCTCCGGAGGGCGCCTTGGTGTAGCCCGGATTGAGCTCCACGATAGAGAGGGTCTCAGTCGCTGTAACAGCGCCGTCGTTTGTTGCGAGGTCAAAAATTATGGCGTTGTTCTTGTCATTGAAACGCATACCCTTTGCCGCGAAGCTTTGCATTGCAAAAAGACTTTCGTTGCAATAATAGAATGCCATGGGCATACTCATGTTCGGAGTATTGCTTTCAATTGGATTCGTTTCCTTTGAGGATTCCGGTCTTGCGTAGAATACCGGAAAACCGTTTTCGATGATCGCCTCTGCCCGTATGTACTCGTTTTCGAGCACAAGAGCATTAAAGTTTTTGCCATCAGCTTTGTAAGTGGCTTTGCTGGATCGTATTGATCCGGCGTTTTCAGACAGGTCGCCGACTGCGGCGAACGCTGTCACTGGCACCGCAGTCAGGAGCATACACAAGCTCATGAACGCGATGACCAGCTTCTTTAGTCGCTGTTTCATATAATTTCCTCCATTCCAATTAACTGCGCCAACAAGGCCGCGCAATTTATAGTATTATAGCATACATAATCAGGAAAGTCAAGGAATTATTATGGAAAAATCACTTTTTTTAAAATTTTTCATCTTTGACCTGTGTTCTGGTTTAAATCACAATGTTGAGTATATGTGTGAATTATTCCGGCGGACTTTTTGCAAAGAAAGGACGCACTTTTTCAACACCTCAGTCAGTCCGTTGAAAAGCACGTACTTTATACCTATTTAAATGGGAAACGGTCTGTTATTTCAGACCTTCAACGAGCTGTTTGAAGTGCTTCCCGCGCTCCTCGAAGTTCTTGTAGAACCCATAGCTTGCCGCCGCCGGGCAGAGTATCACGCGCCTTTTCGCGAGCTTCGCCGCCGTGCTCACTGCCTCCGGGAGGTCGTGCACCTCCACCTTGTTTACCTCCGGGGAGGTTATCAGTTTCCCGATGCGGTAGCCGCTGTCCGGCAGGAGGATAACGTTTTTCACTGCGCCGGTGTTCAGGAAATCCGCCAGCTTTTCGTAGGGGATATTGCGCTCCATGCCGCCGAGTATCACGCAGTCCGCGCCGTCCGGGAATGCCTGCACAGCCGCGACCGCCGCCTCCGGAATGGTGCAGATGCTGTCGTTGATGTACTCCACGCCGTTTATCGTGTCAACGTATTCCAGACGGTGCTCCAGCCCCCGGAATTCCGGCAGGGAGGCAAGACACCTGTCAATGTCCGCGCCTACCGCATTCGCCGCCATCAGCGCCGCAAGGATATTGTAGACGTTATGCCGCCCCCGGAGCTGCGTGTGAATCTCCCCGGCGGGGATCTCGCGGCCGTCCGGCAGGAAAATCGCGCCGTTTTCCGTGAACGCCATCGCCGGGCGCTCGCAGCCTATCGTCAGCAGCTTCGATTTGCGGTAGCCGGAGTTGTTGCAGTTCGGCGCGTTTCCGCATTCCGCATTGGTGCATATCTCGTCTGGGATAGTTTCGATGTTCAGTATCGAGGTGTCCCCCGGGAGCTGGTGGAGGTAGATGTTCCGCTTTGCCGCCGCGTATGCCTCAAGGCTGACATAGTGGTCGAGGTGCTCCGGGAAGATGTTCAGCAGGACAGCTACTTCCGGTGAGTGCCGCGCGAATTCAAGCTGATGGCAGCTCATCTCGCAGACCGCCACGGCGTCCGGGGTCATTTCCTCAATGCGCTCCAGCGGCGGAACTCCGATGTTTCCGATGAGCATGGTCTTATAGCCGCAGGCGTTCAGGAAGTGGTACGTCAGCGAGGAGGTCGTGGATTTCCCCTTGGTGCCGGTGATCCCCACGATATGGCAGGGGCGCAGCCGCAGGAGGAGCTCCGTCTGGGTGAGTATCTTCTCCTTTTCCCGCGGGGTCAGCTTATCCTTTATTATGACCCCCGGGCTTTGCAGGAGCAGGTCGTAGCCCTTTGCGCGGTCGAGGTAGTCCCCGCCGTAGAGCCCCGTAACGCCGGGGATATCCTGCGGTTTCATGTCCGCAACGGCGATTTCGGCGCAGCAGCCCAGCCTTTGCAGCAGCGAAAGCCACACCCTGCCCTCGCGCCCGAATCCGAGTATCGCACAGCGCTTTCCGTCAAAATATGGTTTCAGTTCGTTAATGTCCATTGTTCGCTCCAAGCAGATATTTCAGCTCCGCCGGGACGAAATTGTCCGGGTCGGAGAAGTTTTCGAGGGAAACCGGGGAATACTCCGGAAACAGCTCCCGCCAGCGCCGCAGCAGGGCAGGCGGGTCGGACTTCCGGCGCTCCCACGCCATTTCAAGGGAGAGCCGCACCTCGTCCTTGGTGCCGACGCATTCAAACGGCTTATCCTCGCCGTCCAGCACCAGACCGTCCAGCATACCGGAGAGCTCCTGCTTCTCCAGCATATTGCAGCCGAAAATTCCGGTCAGCACGCCGTCGTCAAGGAACGCCGCCAGCAGAATATACACATACAGGCACTTTGCGCAGCTGCAGCACCATGAATTCGTCTTGCTGCCGAGGTTGCAGCTCTGGAATATCCCGAAATACTGAGGGTGCTTCACGAATTCCCGGGCTATCTGCCATTCGCTCCACGGGCGCAGCAGGCTGAAGTATTCCGGACATCTGGAGTACCCGCCGAGGTACTTTTCGCAGTACTCCCGGAAATCCCGCTCGAATTCGGTGGATTTGCTGTACTGGTGGTTTATCGCGGTGCCCTCAACGTAGGATTCATTCGCGCTGCTCTCGTTGGAAAGCACGATGTATCTTAGTCCCTTAACGCAGGCGAAAAGCTCCGCCGAGAAAGCCACCACCGCCGAAAACGGCGTGTGCCCGTTGAGATATCCGAGCTTGTTGAGCTCCAGGAGCTGTTTGTCTATCGTGCGTTTCGGCGCGATAATGCGGCTCTCCGGTATCCCGGCGGCAGCCGCGCAGCCGAGGGTCGCCCCCCGCGGATTGATGATGTACGCGGAAATTTCCGCGCCGTGGGCTTTCAGCAGCTCCAGAGTGACCACGCTGTCCTTGCCGCCGCCCACCGGAACCATGAAGCCGGAAAGCTCGTTGTTTTTCGCGGCAAGCGGAGCCGCCTCCGGGGCTTCTATCGTCATGAACGTGCCGAAATCCGGCTTTATCCCGTTGCGGTAGAAGAACTCCCCCAGCCCGTTGAAATAGAGCTTCTTCCACCAGAGCTTCTGCTGTGCGGAGAGCCCGCCGCAGCGCACCTCCACGGTGGGAGGGCAGGCGCACTTCCAGTAGGAAACCAGCTCCGCCATGCCGAGGGAGAACGCTGTCCTGTCCGCAAGCTCCCGGTCGAAATCAAGCGCGCTGAGCGGCTCCGGGAAAACCCACTGCGGGTAGAAGTGGTATTCGTCTATCGAAAAGTGGAACCGCAGCAGGGTGCTTCCGTCCTGCTCGGAAAATTCATAGCTGTGGTAAATGAAGCTGCGGTGCTTTTCGCGCAGCTCGTCATAAAGACCCATAAGCCCTCCGTTATATTGCGGCAGTGCGGTTCCGCAGACCATATTTCTTCACGAATTCATCTATGCTGGCTTCATTTCTGGGGTCGAATGTATCGGAGCATTCGATGAGCTCCCAGTTCTCCACGAGCGAAACTTTCTGACCGTTTTTCAGCGTTTTCAGCTCCCCGAGGCTCTCGCATTCGAGGAATATCCCGTTCGTGAAGGCCTCGAAATTGCAGCCGTAGTCAGGATAGTTCCCGTCGATCTCCATGCTGAAATTCTTCAGGAATATCTGTCCGCGGTTCACGACCGCCGCCCAGCCGTCCTCGTTGTTCATGCCTATCTTGAACTTTCCGGGCGCGCCCTTTACCTGACGGAGCGTTCCGTACCTGTTGCCGAGGAAGAACCGCTCGTCGCTGATATCCGAGTAGCTCCAGAAAACGTTCCTGCGGTTAGAGAGCAGTCCGTTGTCCTTGCCGCTCTGCGGGAAGATCTCCACGGCTCCCGCCGCGCAGACGGTCATAGCCCACGGCGCAAGGGTGACTATCGCGCCTGAAACATTGCGTATCTCGTGGGAGATCTCCACCAGGGAGCCCTCGTCGGAAAGGCGGCAGGTCATTCTGTGCTGCTGCCCTGTGCGGGTCGCCGGAGGAATGAGCGTTACCTCGCCGCCGCTGACGTGGTATTCCACCGGCTCGTTGTCCGGGACGTAGCTGTGCGGGTAGCTCTCCGGGCTGCTCCAGAGCCTGTGACCGCCGTATATGTACCACGTCTTGCCCTCGCCGAAATAGTCCCGCAGCTCCTGGGAATCGTCCTTGAATTCCCGGCCGATGTCCTCCAGAAGCATATTCTCGTGACCGTTCAGGCAGTAGGAGATAATGCGCGGGCCGACGTCCACGGTGATTATAACGCTTGCAGTGCCGTTGTCCAGCTTCACGCACCTGCCGAAGTTCTTGTAGGAAATTTCAGTTACTGTGACCATTGTATGACCCCCAAAATGGATTAATTCGGAATTCGGAATTTCGGTGCCGCTTCGCGGCGGATTTCAATTTCTGATACAATCGGATAGCCGCCGCGACAGCGCAGACACGATGTCTGCGCCGTTGCCCCAAAAGGGCGGCAGGACGCCGCCCAATAGAGGGCAACAGGGGGCACAATTAATTCCGAATTATGAATTCCGAATTTAAATTATCGCTGGTTTCGCGGTGAAATCTGAGCCGCAGGGAAGCGGTTTTTCCAGCGCCAGCGCCCAGATGTCCCGGCAGCGGGATTGGAACGCGCCCTGCCTGTGCGCCTCCCGGGAGGTATCCATCAGCGCCTTAAGCGAGGTATCCAGCGGAAGCGCGCAGCCCGCCGCCTTTGCCGCCGAGAGTATCTCCCGCCCCCGGGAGTTCATGCCGAGAATGCGTATATATGCGTCCTTTTCCCGGAGCATTTTCTTCTCCACCCCGAGGAACGCGCACAGCACCGCCCGTCTTATCCTTGCGAGGGTGTAGCGCTTGGTTTTCGTGAGGAAATACAGCTCCTCCAGCGAGCACGCGCGGCGAACCGCCTTGTACAGCCTTTCGCCCAGCCCCTGAGCCGCGTCGTAGACCTGCTCGAAATCTTCCGGCTTCATCATGCGGAGCTTCGCGAGTATCGCAGGCTCCAGGCGGCGCAGGTCGGCGGCAGGGGAGCCGATATCCGGCGCAAATGCGGAGTAGCCCTCCCCGGAGAGTATCAGCTTCCTTATCGCGGAGGCGCTGGCGAATTTCCCGGCGGTGTCCGCGCTGTCGTGCTGTGCGCCCTCGCGCTGGACCGTTACCGGCTCGATGGCGCTGCCGATGTCGTCCAGAGCCTTGATGTACTCCACGGCGAGGGTGTTGTTCGGTGAGCTTATCGTTTCGTACACGTCCGGGGTGTAGAACTTATTGACCGCCTCCGCGAGGGCGGCGGGATAGCTCTTCCCGTTGGTCATAAGAAGCTGGAAGAAGTCGGAGTGCACCGCGTATTCCACGGCTCCGGCGGCTTCCCGCAGGG
The DNA here is from genome assembly GCA_937893735.1 of uncultured Clostridia bacterium. Classification (GTDB taxonomy): domain Bacteria; phylum Bacillota; class Clostridia; order Oscillospirales; family Ruminococcaceae; genus CAG-115. Next base: position 8,787 of record CALBGD010000315.1, read on the forward strand.
CGGCGACGTCCCCGGATTCGCTGCCGAATGAGAGCATATCCACGCAGCCCAGCGCGGAAATTATCCCCACTGCACCGCGCGCGAAGCCCTCGGCGGCGCACAGGCTGTATCTCACTGGGAGCTCCAGCACGAGGTCTGCGCCGTTTTCAAGGGCGGTCTTAGCCCGGACGAATTTGTCGCATACCGCGGCGTCCCCGCGCTGCGTGAAATCCCCGCTCATCACGGAAACTATATGAGTCGCGCCGAGCGCGCGGGTCTGTTCAAGCTGGAACTTATGCCCATAGTGGAATGGATTGTATTCGCAGATAACTGCTGCTGTTTTCATATTTTTTCCTCCGGACAGGCTGACGATAAAGGTGCACGCGCCGCGTAAGCGCCTTTATTCCCACTGTTTAGTTTGGTTATTGATATCAGGTCAGTGTGATAACTGCTAGTTATCTATATTTTACATCAAATCCCGTGATAATTCAATATTTTTTGAAAAAAGACTTGATTTTTTTGTCGGAAAGTAATAGAATAATATTGTGTTATGCAAAATCTCTGATTGTCAGACTGCCGATAAGCCCTCATCTTCTGCGCTGGGCGAAAGCTTAGCTGCGCGGCGTCCGTGCCGCGCTATTGGCTTTCGCTTGTGACATCGTGTCACAACTCCGCTTCACGGCAGGCACTTAGCCTAGCTGTGAAGCGGGTTCTTAGAATCTGAGGGCTTCTCGGCGGTCTGACGGATATTTTGATTTTGTAATTGAAAATCTGCAATAAGGAAGGAATTCAAGACATGAAAATTCTGGTTATCAACGCCGGCAGCTCTTCACTTAAGTATCAGCTCCTGAACATGGAGGACGAGAGCGTTATCGCAAAGGGCAACTGCGACCGTATCGGCATCGACGGACATATCAAGCACACCACATTCGACGGTAGGGTAGTTGAGCAGGACAGCAAGTTCCCGACCCATACCGAGGCTTTCGAGAAGCTGGTAGAGGTGCTCACCTCCGGCGAGGGCAAGGTCATCGACAGCATGGACGAGATCTCCGCGGTAGGCCACAGAATAGTACAGGGCGCCGAGGTATTCAGCAAGACTACTCTCGTTACCGACGAGGTTATCCAGCAGATAGACGACCTGGCAGAGCTCGCTCCGGTACATAACCACCCCCACGCGCTCGCACTGAGAGCCTGCAAGAAGGTAATTCCCGCAACAACACCGCAGGTAGTCGTATTCGACACCGCGTTCCATTCCACAATGCCGGAGAAGGCGTTCATGTATGGACTTCCCTACGAGTGCTACGAGAAGCTTCACGTAAGAAAGTACGGCTTCCACGGAACCTCCCACAGATTCGTTACACAGGCGCTTGCTGACGCAATGGGCAAGGACATCAAGGATCTTAAGATCGTTTCCTGCCACCTCGGCAACGGCTCCTCCATCACAGCAGTTGACGGCGGAAAGTCCATCGATACCTCCATGGGCTTCACTCCCCTTGACGGCGTTATCATGGGCACACGCTGCGGCAGCGTTGACCCCTCCGCTGTAACATTCGTTGCAAACAAGCTGGGACTCACCCCGAACGAGATGAGCGACTACATGAACAAGAAGTCCGGCTTCCTCGGAA
>CALBGD010000316.1 GCA_937893735.1 uncultured Clostridia bacterium
GAATGTCTATTGCCCACTTTTCTACGGCAACAGCGGAATTATCGAGCACCTCACCATCGAGAGCGGCTCGATAAGCTGCCGTCCTTCGGCAGGCAGCATATGTGTTGACAATAAAGCAAAGGGTATAATTTACTGCTGCGGAAACAATGCCGACGTCACGGCGGAAGGCGGCTCAGAAAATAATAGTGATGATGTTGCAGGCGGCATTGCCGCACATAACGAGGGTCGTATCAGCAACTGCTATAACACCGGCAGCGTAAGCTCACAGGCGGCGGCAGGCGGCATATGCGCAGAAAACACCGGAACTATTGAATACTGCTACAACGTCGGGCTGGTCAGCGGGACTGAAAACGCAGACACTATATGCTATAGAAATTATGGCACTTTGTCGTCTTGCTATTACGATGAGGAGTGCGGTTCAAGTGGATACGGTATGGGCACCACCACCTGGAACATGACGCTTGGCGTTTTGGGCAATCTGGATAAAACAATATGGGTGAAGAAGCCGAATACCATTGACACCGAAAGCGGAAAGGGCGTGGCATATTATCCCTCTTTCTCCAAGGAATTCGCTCCGTCCGTTGGCTTCACCGTAACGCAGAAATTTAGTATTTTGGGCGATGAACCGCCTGTTTACGGCAGCGACATAGTATTTTCCGCAAACGAGACCATGACGTTTGACACTGGATTCTCCATGACCAATTCATTGAGCACGGCATATGTTAAAATGGACGGCAAGACCGTTGCGAAGGGATTTAACCCGGGGCAGGCGACCTGGAAGGCGGATACAGTCGGTGAGAAAACATTTACGCTGGTTCATGAATATAGTTATTATAATGGCACAATGACTAAGGACATTACCGTCAACATCGAAAAGGCGGAGCTTACCGCGGCTGACTTTGACTTCGCTCCCGCTGCCGACCTTGCGTTCAACAACATGGAAAAGGCTGCAAGCGTCACGGCAAAGCCGGGCATGGCGGGCGTAGGCGCTGTCACCGTGAAGTATTACAGCGGCGGCGAGCTGCTGGATTCCGCGCCGGTAAACGCGGGCGACTACACCGTTAAAATTTCCGTTGAGGAAGGAGACTTCTACAAGGCGGCGGAGCTTGAGGACAGCACATGGGAGTTCGCGATAGCAAAGGCGGCGGCTCCTGCCGTTCCGGATATCCAGCTCTCGTATAGCTGGAGGACGGACGAGGACATAATCATAGACGTCCCCGGGCTTCCCCAGAATATGGGCGAGATAGGTCAGAGCGTCATAGCGTATAGCGGCGATAAGATACTTGCGGATAACAGCGCAGGCTATTCCGACAGAAGGCTTTCCTTCCATCTGGGTCCGAATGATGAAAGCAGCGTCAATGCTGTGGAAACGATACAGGTAACGCTTCCCGCGCAGAACTATGATGATATCACTTTCCTTGTTAACATAACGCTTAACGACAAGGCAAACAGAGAAGCGCCGACCCTTGACGAGTTTGAACTTGTGTTCGCCGATAACGGCGGCGATATCACCGCGGAAATAAAAACCACGCTGGAGGGTGTGGAGTACAGCTTTGACGGCGCTTACTGGAGCAGCACAAACACGCTTGTCATAGGTCATGACGAGCTTGTAACCGGCTATATCCGTTACGCGCAGACCGACGACATGAACTTTAGCGCGCCTGTTTCCAGGCAGGAAAACTCGGGTCACGGCACGCTTGTTCACCACGACCGCGCAGAGCCGGACTGCACAAAAACGGGCAGCGTAGAGTACTGGGAGTGCGAGCTGTGCGCGCGTTACTTCCTTGATGAAGAATGCAAAACTGAAACCACTCTCGATGAAACTATTCTTGCAATAACAGACCACACGAAAATGCCGGCGGTTCGCGAGAACGAAGTGTCCGCAACCTGCACTGTGGACGGCTCCTACGACGAGGTTGTCTACTGTGCCGTTTGCAGCACGGAGATCACCAGAACGCACAAGACTATCCCTGCAGAGGGACACAAGTGGGCTGAAAAGTATGAATCGGACAAGTCCGGACACTGGCACAAGTGCGAGGTGTGCTCCGCTGATTCCGCTGTTGAGAAGCACGTTTCCAATGGCGCAGCTACTGTTTCTAAGGCTGAATCCTGCACGGTATGCGGATATGTAATTAATCCGAGAAAACCCTCCGGCGGTTCAGGCACAGGCGGTTCCTCCGGCGCAAGTACAAGACCGGGCGGAAAAACCGAGATACTTCCTGCTATCAACGGCGTACAGAAGAGCTGGTCAGACATCGCGGCTGACCTTGAAAAGCAGAATGGCGGCAGCGCAGTGATAAGCCTGAACGGAGAATCGACTGTTCCAGCCGATGTCATCAGAGCGATAGCGAACGGCAGAATAAAGGCAGAGCTGGTCATCGACAGCGTTAAGAGCTGGATAATTGACGGCTCGAAGATAACTGCGGCCGCTGCGGCTAATTTCTCCGTTTTACAGGGGAACGCAGACAAGAGCCCTCTCCGCGGAGTTTCCGGAGCCGATTTAAAGGTGACTGACCCGGGTGTTCCGGCTGACCTGAAGCTGAGCTTCCGCAAGGAGCTTGTGGGACAGTTCGCGAATGTTTATAAGCTGGTGGATAAGAAACTGGTATTCCATGGCTGCATAAAGATAGACGCACACGGTTCTGCTGTCATATCAGGTGCGAATACTTCCGGTGAGTATGTTGTTATGGTATGCGAATTCAGCGACCTGCCCGGAGATATGAACAATGACGGTGTTCTGAATGCGATGGACGCTGCCGCGATACTCAAGGATATCGTTGGCATTGCAAAAGGCGCAAATCCGATGATGGGCGACCTTAACGGCGATGGTATCGTAAATGCGCTTGACGCTTCCGTAATTCTGAAGCGCGTTGTCGGAATAGCAGCTTAATGAAAAACTATGAGCGCACAGAAATGTGCGCTCATTAGCTTATAAAAAAGTTCAGCGAAAGCTAGGCTTGCTTTATGCCTTGTGCTTAAACTTGCATGACAATTTGTTATATGATGAGGCGCATTCCTAAGAGTGCGCCTGTTTCATGTTTATTCGCAGGAAAGAGTCAGTTTTGCCGTTTTAGAGATTGAACCGCATTTTCCAGTCCCATTGCATAAGTTCTGAGCTGTTCCCATGGCGTGCGCTGGAATTGATATTCTGGTGAGACTTGCATTGTGGCAGAATTAATGGAGCTGTCACTTCTTGAATCAGAGCTGCACCCTGTGATCCCATTGATCAAATGTCGATACTATATTAGCTCCAACTTGTTTCTTTGCGTCAAATTTTGTCAGGATCTGAAAGTCTGTAACCTGAAAATGTAATTGTAACCTTTGACTGTTTCAGTTGTCTTATTATATGAAATCTAATGATTTTGGAGGTATCATATGAAAATAAAAATGATTCCGCTGCTTTGTGCAGCAGTATTGTTCTCCGGGTGCACATCACGGGAGGCCACTCCACCAGTAGGTGAACAGACCTTCGTATCTCCTCAGGAACAGACAGGCGTACCAACTAATAAGCAGACAACTGACGAGGGTACATTGGAAACGTCAGAAGCGCCCGGAGGAACCCTGCAAGCTGATGGCACAACAGAAATTACGATGGGGTGGCTGCTTGACGAGTTTCCGACCGGGGACGGAGCTTATTTTGACAAGGTATTCAAAGGAGTGAATCCACAGGGCTCCGGAGGATTCATCGACTATCAAGATTATGTGGGTACCCTTGTGGACAATCAGCTTCATAGACCGACGGATTCATTCTACCTTGTGGAGTGCATTTCAGCACTCACTCCGAAAAAGGCCTCCGAGCTTTTCAGCGAGACTGATAACTGGCGGCAGTACTATGAGGTACGTCTTATCCGCGACCTTGTAGATGGGAGCGAGCCCGACCGGGTGGTATTCGTCCGTATGAGCGGGGCGGTGGAGTATCAGTAAATCTATTACCCGGCTTATGCACCTGGAGAGAAATTCACCCTGTACATCGATCAGGAAACGGACGGTTTCTGTCAGGTGGCTGACGGTCAGATGCTTCGGTACGACATTTACGATGAGGACGGTGAGCTCTGGGCTTACTCGCGGAATAATAACATCATTGACGACCTCGCATTTGCCGGAAGTGAGGATATAGCCGAGACTCGCGTGACCTCCACAACCCGGAATCCGGTCAAATACACCCAGAAGCTCCCGCTTGACTCCCTTGCAGACGGTATGCGCAGGGTATTTGAAGAAAACTCACTGACCCGGCATTATTCTGCGGACGGAACACAGGATTGATTTCCAACGGTAAAAGTGCTATAATATAGAAAAACGATTCAGGAGGCACTGCCATGAACTATGTAGTTTCGAATTCCCAGATGAAAACCGCGGAACAGCGCTGTGACGCCGGCGGAACTAGCTTCCTCCAGATGATGGAGAACGCCGGGACGCGCTGCGCAGAATTTCTGCTTAAACTCCTGCCGGCGGGTGCACGCACGGTGATTCTGTGCGGCTCCGGAAACAATGGCGGGGACGGTC
>CALBGD010000317.1 GCA_937893735.1 uncultured Clostridia bacterium
ACTCAGCACCACTGGCAGAGATACGGACGTTTCCGAGGAATTTGACGTGATCTCCAGACTGACTGATGTGATAATATCCGAGCTTGACCCACCATCTGAGTAACAATATAATTGACAATTTACCAGAAACATGGTATAATTTGAAATGTATCAGATTTATCCATTGATACATGAAAGGAACTAAAATGAGCAAGACCAACCAGATATTTTTTGACGAACCCGGTGATTTCAGCCTGTGGGAGCAGACCTGCCTCCCGATAGGCAACGGCTATATGGGCGCAAGTATGTTCGGCGGAATAAAAACCGAACGCGTTGTGCTGAACGAAAAGACATTCTGGGCAGGCGGTCCCTGCGCTAACCGCCCCGACTACTACGGTGGAAACCACCGCGGCCGCTATAAATATGTGAAACAGGTTCAGGAATACCTCGCAGCGGGAGAAAACAAAAAAGCCGAGGAGCTCCTTCCCATGCTCACCGGAGACGGAGATTTCGGCAGCTACCTGCTTCTCTGCGATATGGTTCTGGATTTCGACCTCCCCGATGAAAACGTAACGGGATACCGCAGAACTCTCGACCTCGACAAGTCACTTTATTCATGCGAATTCTCCTGCGGCGGAGTGAAGTTCAGCCGTGAAGCTTTCGCAAGCTACCCTGCAAGAATTATCGCGTTCAAATTCAGTTCCTCTGCGAAGGGTGCGCTCAATTTTACCCTTTCTCTTGACAAAACCCACAACGGCACAATTACAGCTGACAACAGCACGCTTATATGCTCAGGCACAGCCGAGGACAACGGAATGCGCTATGACGCAAGATTCCGCGCATTCTCTGACGGAACTGTTGCCCCTGATGGCGAAAAGCTGCGCATTTTCGGCGCTTCCGAGGCTGTTATATACTTCTGTGCCGCGACCGACTACGATATGAAGTTCCCGAAATACCGCACGGAGACCGCACCGTCTTCTGTCACCAAGCCGCTGCTCCACACAGCAGAAAGGCTCGGCTGGGACGCACTTTACGAAGAACACTACTCTGATTATTCCGCGATGTTCAGCCGCGTTACACTCACGCTCGGCGACAGCGAAAAGGAGCTTCCGGCGGACGAACTGCTGGAAGCCTACCGCGCCGGAGACCGCGCTGCCATGAACCGTCTCGAGACACTATATTTCAGCTATGGAAGATATCTGCTGATATCCTCTTCAAGAGCCGGATCGCTGCCCGCAAACCTTCAGGGCGTGTGGAACGAGAGCAATACCCCGCCATGGTGCTGCGATTACCACATCAACGTAAACCTCCAGATGAACTACTGGGGAGCATACAACACGAACCTCGCTGAAACAGTGCCTCCGCTGACGGATTTCCTTGACTCCCTGCGCGAGCCGGGACGTATCACTGCCAAGGAATATTATGGAATCGAAAGCATTTCTGAGAAGCCCGAAAACGGCTGGACAGCGCACACACAGTGCTCACCGTTCGGCTGGACGGCTCCCGGCTGGGAATTCTACTGGGGCTGGTCTACGGCGGCTGTCGCATGGCTCATGCAGAACATCTGGGAGCACTACGAATTCACCGGCAACAAGGACTATCTCCGCGACAAGATCTATCCCATCATGCGCGAAAGCGTGCAGTTCTATGTTCAGTGGCTCATCTACGACAAGAAGCAGGACAGAATGGTGTCCTCGCCCACATATTCGCCTGAGCACGGACCCGCGACCATCGGCAATACATACGAGCAGAGCCTCATTGAGCAGCTCTTCATCGACTTCCTGAAAGCCTCCGCAGAACTCAATACCGACCCGGAGCTTGCAGGAAAAGTCCGCGAAATACTGCCCATGCTCAAGCCCTACCATATCGGAAAGACCGGGCTTCTCAAGGAGTGGTATGAGGAGGACGAGCCGGATTTCGACCGCAGCAAGGTCCAGAAGAATCACCGCCACATATCCCACCTGATGGGACTTTATCCTGGAAAGCAGATAAATCACTCGCGTCCTGAGCTCATGAAGGCGGCCATCGCCACAATGAACGACCGCGGCGACGAATCCACCGGCTGGGCAAGAGCCTACAAGATAAACCTCTGGGCAAGGACCGGCGACGGAAACCGTACCTACAAGCTCCTCCGGGGTCTGCTTGAAAGCTGCACGTTCAGAAATCTGTGGGATTTCCACCCGCCTTTCCAGATAGACGGCAACTTCGGCGCCTCCGCAGGTATCGCTGAAATGCTGCTGCAAAGCCACGAGGGAGCCATCGTACTCCTCCCCGCCCTGCCAGACGACTGGCAGGCAGGCAAGTTCACCGGAATGTGTGCCCGAGGCGGATTCGTTGTTGACGCTGCATGGGAAAACGGTAAAGTTACCAAGCTCCGGATCATGCCAAAGCTTGGCGGTAAATGCACTGTTAAAATTCCTGCCAGGGACGGTATTCACGAAATGCTGCTCGAAACCAAAAAGGGCAAGGCGATTGAATTCAACTATTGACGTTGACACGGGCAGGATGGCTTACTACATTCTGTCCGTAAATTATTATGCAAAAAAACTGGATTTTTTATGTTAACCCCCTTTATTTTATTTCAAATATATGTTATAATAAACGCAGAGCGTTTTTATAATATAACTTAGCCCTCATTCATGGACGAAACGAGGGCAGCCCGGAGGGTAGATTATGGCTTTCTGCGATTTTAAGCCGGTCAGAGTTTATGACGACGGCAGCAGTATAACTTATGTCATTGGTGAGGTATTTGCCGTTTATGGCAGCGCCCCTGTCCCGGTGATTTACAGCTGGGATCAGGTACAGAGCGTCATTGAGGACAGGCGTAGTCTCACTATTAAGACCGAACACTGCGATTTTGTTATCCCCAAGAATCAATTTGCAAACTCGGATGACTATTTTCGCGCAATAGCGATAATAGAATACTTCCAGAAATCAGGAGGTTTCGTTTATGAGCATCAGCGGCGTATTCTTCCGCTGAAAAGCGACTACATAGAGACCGACCCCGGCCGCGACTGCTACACCGGGACCTGCGAGATCGATGAGAATGACGCGGCTTCCACCTTTGTCATGCTGATGAATTACAAGCTGATAAAGGTGCTCTGGCTGCTCGCAATAATCATGATGCTGGTCATATTCTTAGGGCTTCATCTGATTTTCGGGATAACCCGCGAAAATATTCTGTACTTTATTCCGATATCAGTTATCGGCGGAGGTATAGTCACATTGCTGATTTATCTGATATGCTACCTCAATGCGCGCAGAAAATACACTGCGGCGGCTGGCTGCGATCCTGCGTCTCAGGAGCTGATAACATTCACCATCAGTCCTCTGGGATTTTCAGCGTGCGAGACCTGCCTATACGACGGTCAGGAGCTTATCCCCTGGAACAGCTTTGATTACTTCATAGAATCTGATAAAATGTTTGTCCTTTTCAAGGACGGCACGGCTTCCGTGTTCATTCCTAAAAGCGCGTTCGAAAAAAAGAGTCTTGGTGGGATTTACGACATAATCTCGCTCAGGCTTGAGCAGAGATAAGGGAGGTTTGACAAAGTGGGCGTTGAAATAAAAAGCGAACACATTGATATAAACGGAAATTCCGTCCTGCTCGTTTCAGTGCGTGGGGGCAGCGCCGTTATCGGTACCTGCTCCGCAGGCTACGGAGCGAAACGCGGAGACACATCAGCGCAGACAAGACTGTTCTATATCGGAAACAACCCTGCAATTGAGATTCTCTGCCCGAACCACGGCAGCAAGAATTCCGACAAGCTGATATCACTGTGCGGCGGATACTCGTTCATGGACGAAGATATCCATGACAAGCTCTCGGAGTGCCTTACAAGGCTGAACCGCGGCGATTCGCTCACCGCTGGACTGCACGATGTTTTTGCGCTTCTCCCTGAGGGAGTTTATACTGTCTACATAAGCGACTACTACCCCACGGACGGAACGGGCAACTTCTTCTGGGGCGCGTATAACCTCACGCATGAGATACACGGCACCGCCGAGCACAACCGCACTATCGGTCAGGAAAAGACATACCGTCCCTGCTTCCTGATACCCGGAAATCCACTTGATACCTACGACCCCAAGATACTCAGCACTACCGGTGAAGCGGTCAAGTCGCGGACTATACAGGGTATCGTGTACCATTTGTCCGGATTGCACTCTGTGCTTTTAAAGGGACACCACGGCGCAGTTTCCTGCGTTGACAAGAAGCTGCCGTTCAGGTGCGCTGTCATCGAAAAGGTGACCGAGCCCTATACAGATATGTTTATTCCGCCTGTTGCGGATTCTCCGGCACCGGTAGAAAACACAGAGGCTCCCGCTGCGGACGCCCAGGAAAATGCAGAGCAGGAACCCGCACCGAAGCCCCAGCCGAAGCCCGTTGAAATCCCGGAGCCGGAAGGTATCACAGGATTCCGCAGTGCTTCCACAAAGATACCGCTGGAATTCATGCCGCATGATATGCTTAAGCTTATCGTAGAAACGCGCACGGAATACAAACCCGATCACTACAAGTCGCTTGTAAAGAAGCTCAATTCTGTTCGGAAAAAGACGTTCAGCAACAAGCTGATAGCCCGTCCTGTTCTTGAAGCGTGTGAGCAGATGCCCGATTGTGAGATGATGGAATCCGTCTTTGCAGTACAAAAACTGACTCAGCAGCAGCTTGACACGCTCCTCGCAGGAGAGACCGAGTGCAATGGCGAGATAATCATTTCACCAAACTTCTACTCCAGTATAGTAACTGCCTGCAACTTCCTGCAATATTCAAACCCGAAGAAGTTCATAGACTTCGCATTGAATATACTTGACAATCCCGAGCTTAATGCAACGCACGAGTACATTGCGAACCGCATTTCGCGCGTTACCAGCAAGGAGGTTTACTCCTACTTCAAGAATGTCGCCGCCAACCGCGAAACGGCAGAAGAAAAGCTGCTTCCTATCGCCGAAAAATACATAACCTACTACGAAAAGCAGCAGAACAACCAACAGTAAAATTAAAGGAGGCCTTTTACAGCCTCCTTTGTTTTATTTTGTAGTGGAGCCAAACCCGCCGTTTCTTGTGCCGTCTGCGTCGTCGTCAACGGTAATTCCATACTCTGTGAATATTCCCTGCGCGAAGCCTGTGCCTGCGGCGATCTCAAGCGTCTTGCCCTCGTTGGAGTCGTTTGTTATCTTAATGAAGATGTGACCCTCGTTGTCGGAATCAGAATAGTCGCTGTCGATTATTCCGACAGTGTTGTTGAGCTGAAGACGGTACTTGAAGCCAAGCCCGCTTCTCGGGTAGATTTTCAGAACCC
>CALBGD010000318.1 GCA_937893735.1 uncultured Clostridia bacterium
GGCAACACCGCACAAAGACCAACATTTGGTTTTTGTACGTGTCTTGCTTGCATCTTTTCCGTCATCTTGCACAATTCGTCCTAGCAAGGCGACAGCCTTGCGTTGTCCTCATTGTACAACCTGACCAAAAATCTGCGGCGCAATACACGCACAATCTTTGTGCGGTGTTGCCATTATAATCAGCAAAAATCCCCCCGGCAACGCCGGAGGGACTCCCGTAAACAATGTTTAGCCATTCAATGACGGTAAATTATGCTTCCTTAGCGATAACGACCTTATCATTGTAATAACCGCAATTTCCGCAAACTCTGTGAGCGAGCTTGAGCTCACCGCACTGCTTGCAGCGAGAGAAGGACGGTGCAGATAACTTCCATACCTGTGAACGTCTTTTGTCGCGTCTTGCGCGGGAAACCTTTCTCTTCGGAACTGCCATTATTGCACCCCCTTAATATAACATTGATCTTTTCCTAAGAGTTCGTATAATGAACCCTTTTACAGTCACGCATAATATTATAACATGAGAATTTCGTTTTGTCAAGGGTTTTCAGCGAAATAATCAGAAATAATCGCGCTTTTGTGGAAATAGCCTCTTTTGCGGAGAAAATAAGCAGCCAAAACGGCTTTTTTCACCAAAATGCACATAAAATAAAAATCAGGAGCCGCCGGGGCAGCTCCTGACAATTAAATCAAAAAGTCCAAATCTGTCCGCGAAGCGGACTTTTGAAATCTATTTTTTGACCCAGCTCTGCCGGGTCAAAAAACACTTCTATCTCAGCAAGTGTGCGAATTGTCAGCGTAGCTGACAATGAGTGCGCGTAGCTGAGATGTCCGTCGGAAAATTCCCAACGGGAATTTTTCGACGTTTTTTAGACGATGTACTTCTTCATGCTCTCGGCCAGCTCGGAGTTATCAGCGGAGATAGTGCAGGTGATAACTGTGTCGCCGGAGATCTTTGCGAGCTTGTCGAACATCTCTGCAACCTTTGCGTAGTCTCTGCCAACGATCTTCAGTGTAGCGTCAACGAAGATGTCTGTGCAGTCGTAGTCGGAAGCGAGGATACCGGAAACGAAGCCGTAGAATGCGTCGATTCCCTCAATAGCGTAGTCCTCGATATTTACCAGACGTACCTTGGGGGTGATGTCTGTGTTGAGGGAGGATCCCTTCTGGATAGCAACAACGTTGCCCTTGGACTTGGTCTCTGCCTCGTGGATAGCGTCGATAAGGATCTTGGTCTTGCCAGTGCCTCTCTTGCCTGTGATGAGCTTGATCATAGTAAAACCTCCATGAATCATGTGTATTATTGCGAGGGAGGCGCGCGGCGCCGCCCTGGGTTTGCTTTGGGTTAGAGTCCGAGCTTTGCTTCGAGCGCAGCCTTCTGGCTCTCATAGCCGGGCTTGCCGAGCAGCGCGAACATATTCTTCTTGTAGCTCTCTACGCCGGGCTGGTTGAACGGATTTACACCGAGCAGATAGCCGCTTACAGCGCACGCCTTCTCGAAGAAGTAGATCATATAGCCGAGTTCGTACTCGTTAAGCTCGGGAACCTCGAGAACGATGTTCGGAACGCCGCCCTCGGTGTGTGCGATAACGGTGCCCTCGAAAGCCTTGCGGTTAACGATGGACATATCCTGATTGGACAGGAAGTTCAGGCCGTCAACGTTTGTGGGGTCGTCCTTCAGGAAGAATTCCTTCTGGGGCTTTGCGAACTGTACGACAGTCTCGAACATAACCCTGGAGCCGTCCTGAATGAACTGGCCGAGGGAGTGCAGGTCGGTGGAGAATACAGCGGAGGACGGGTAGATACCCTTGTTGTCCTTGCCCTCGCTCTCGCCGAAGAGCTGCTTGTACCACTCGTTCATCATAGCGAAGCTCGGCTCGTAGGAGATGAGCATTTCAACGCTCTTGCCCTTGCGGTAGAGAATGTTGCGGAGCGCCGCGTACTTGTAGCAGTCGTTGTTCTTGAGGTCGCAGTCAGCGTAGGCTGTTCTTGCGTCAGCGGCGCCCTTCATCAGTGCGTCGATGTCGCAGCCTGCGCAGGCGATGGGGAGAAGTCCAACGGCGGTGAGCACGGAGAAACGTCCGCCGACATCGTCCGGAACTACGAATGTCTCATAGCCCTTCTTGTCGGAGAGCTCCTTGAGGGTACCCTTTGCCTTGTCTGTTGTGGCGTAGATACGTCCCTTTGCACCGTCCTCGCCGTACTTTTCGACCAGCAGGTCGCGGAATACGCGGAATGCGAGCGCCGGCTCAGTGGTGGTGCCGGACTTGGAGATGATGTTTACGGAGAAATCCTTGCCGTCAACGAGGGAAACTACCTCGCTGAGATATGTCGGGCTGATGGAGTTGCCCACGAAATAAATCTCGGGAGTGTCCTTCTTCAGGCTGTTGTAGAGCGTGGACTTAATAGCCTCGATAACAGCCCTTGCGCCGAGGTAGGAGCCGCCGATACCGATAACGATGAGCACATCGCTGTCGTTCTTGATCTTTTCAGCCGCCTTCTTGATGCGTGCGAACTCGTCCTTGTCGTAGTCTACCGGCAGGTCGATCCAGCCGAGGAAGTCGTTGCCCGGGCCGTTGCGGTCAACAAGCTGCTGATGTGCAGTCTTTACTGCGGGGGCGATGGCGTCGAGCTCGTGCTCAGCCACAAAGCTGCTGAGATATTTGTCGTCTAATTTGATACCCATTTTGATCTTTTCTCCTTTCACATACCATGCGAGCTTTCTATCTGTTCCGGAAATTCCGGTGGCACGGCATGGCAGTAGCTGATTATATTATAGCTTATATTCATTTTTTTTGCAACAAGTTTTCGTCCAAGCCGGCGATTTTGATTAAACAAAACGAAATTTCTTTGGATTTGTTGTGAATGTTGCACAATAAATTGCGTAAAGAGTCTATATCCATTACGTTGACTTTACGTCAGTTTTTTGATATAATAAAGTGTAAACTTAATATGACCTGATCTGAACGGAGAAAAATAATGACTGAATACAAATACGCCGTGCCCTGTCACTTCGGAATAGAAAAAACGCTGTCCTTCGAGGTAAAGAAGATAGGCGGAGAGAACATCGCAGTTTCTGACGGAAAGGTGACGTTCACCGGTTCGCCGGAGCTCTGCGCGAAAGCGAATATCTGCCTTTCCACTGCGGAGAGGGTGTGCATAGTGCTCGGGCAGTTCCGGGCTAGGACGTTCGACGAGCTTTTCGAGGGGATAAGGGCGCTACCGCTGTCGGAGTACATCGGCAGATACGACGCATTCCCGAACACGGGACACTCGCTTAATTCCGTGCTGAAGAGCATTCCCGCCTGCCAGAAAATAGTGAAGAAAGCCATGGCGGTGAACCTCTGCAAGGCGTACGGGCTCCAGACAATGCCGGAGAGCGGCGCCACCGCGCAGATACGCTTCTCGATAATGAAGGACGAATTCACGCTTATGCTGGACACCAGCGGGGCGGGGCTGCACAAGCGCGGTTACCGCAGGGAATCCAATGCGGCGCCTATAAAGGAAACTCTGGCGGCGGGGATAATCGACCTTGCACGCATACGGGAGAACGACACGGTGTGCGACCCGTTCTGCGGCTCCGGTACGCTGCTTATAGAAGCCGGGCTGAAAGCCCTCAATATCGCGCCGGGGCTCAATCGCGGATTCGCGGCGGAGCGCCTGGGATTCATTCCGGACAAGGCATGGAGGGCTGCCCGGGAGGAAGCTGTGGAAGCGATAAAGCGCGGCGCGGAGTTCCGGGGTTACGGCTTCGATATCGACGGCGAGTGCGTGAGCCTCACTATGGCTAACGCGAAGAAAGCCTCCCCGCTGATGAAGATAACCGCCGAGCGCCGGGATATAAAGGATTTTGCGGCTCCTGCGGAGAACATGAAGATAATCACCAACCCGCCCTACGGCGAGCGAATGCTGGAGCTTGAGCAGGCGCGGGAGATCTACCGGACGATGGGTGAAAAGCTGCTGCCGCTTAACGGAAACCAGCTCTACATCATAACCCCGGACGAGGAATTCGAGAGCCTTTTCGGACAGAAAGCCGACAAGAACAGAAAACTGTACAACGGCATGATGATGTGCCGCCTGTACTCCTACTTCAAGTGATATGAAAAAAAGAACGCTCAGATTTTACGGAGCGGCGCCGCTGCCGATAGTGATATACCTGCTGTCCGTTGCGGTCTCGCTGATGTATACGATATGCCGCAGGCAGTTCCTGCCGTGCGCTCTGATAATGTCCGCGCTGACGGCGGGGGGATTTTTCCTGTTCTATAAGCTGCGCACTCGCCCGAAAATCACCGCATCGCTGGTGCTTGGATTTATTACGGCGGCGTGGACCGCGGGCACGGCGGCTTCCGCATGGAGCCCCGGCGGCGACGTCAGCTTCATGGACTTCCTTTTCACTGCTTCGGCGCAGTTTGTGATACCGTATGCGGCTGCGGCCATATTCATTTTTTCGCTGATAATCGGGTTCATCGGGTTCTATTTCTCGGTGATGAGCCCGCGCCCCTGCTTCCTTATGCTGCTGACGTTCATTCCGCTGATACTCTCGGCGCGCACGGCAAGGGAGCTCCCCGCGTACTTCATGGCGATAATGGCGGGAGCCTTTGTCTGGGCTGCCGCGAATTCCTCGCAGTATGTCCCGAACACCATGACCGACCCGGACTGGCGCGCCCTTGCCGATTCCGGGAAGATACCGGATAAGCTGATAGGCGCTGTCCCGGAGGTCTTTGAGGATAAATCAGGCAGGCACAGGAGGGTGGCGTTATCCCTTGCGGCGGCGGTCCTTGCGGGACTTCTGGCGCTGATACTGCCGAAGAACACCGAAACTCCGCTGAAGAACCAACTCGACCACATGGCGCCGCAGCAGGGCGGCTACAATTACAACAACGCCCTGTCGAACTTTGTTAACCATTCCTCCGTCAACACCGGAAACAACCAGAACACCGGAAACGTTCTGTTTACGGTAAAGACTGATACGCCGGGATATCTCAGGCGGTGGGTTTTTGACAGCTATTCCCCGGACGGCTGGACGGTGCTTGAAGAGTTCGACATGGGCTACGCCGGCTGGGAATACAATGCGGCAAATTCCGATATTCCCGGATTTATGGCCGATGTAAGCTCCGCACGGGATGAACTGCCGGAGGACATTCAGGCGCTTATCGCCGGTGAGACTTACATATCGGGCGGCAGGCAGACCATGACTATAAACATCATATCCGCTTCTTCCACCCGCGTGATTATCCACCCGGACAGAATGTACGACATAATTATGCCGGAGGAATGCGGCAGGACATACCGCACGAAACGCGAGGATTACTTCACGGAAGCGGCGATCCCGCAGTTCGGCTCGTATTATGTCTACTATTCAGTTCCTGTCGTGAATGAAGGCACTGCGGGTCTGGATTACTACATATATGAAAAGCTGATTGACGCCGCGATGGATGCCAACATTATAACAAATGCGCGTTATTCCGCGCTGAAGAGCGAGTTCGCTGAGGTTCTCTCCTACAGCTATGCCACTGCTTCTGACGGCGTAACACCGGAACTGGAGGCGCTGGCGCAGGAGATCACGGCGGGGCTTACCTCGGACTACGAAAAGGCGCAGGCGCTGGAAAAGTGGTTCGGCGAGGCGGGCTTCGTCTACGACCTTGCGTTCGTGCCGGAGCACACCGGCGTGGAATATTTCCTGAACGAAAGCAGGCGCGGCATATGCAGCGACTATGCCACCGCGCTGACCGTGCTTGCAAGGGCGGCGGGACTTACCGCGCGCTACTGCGAGGGCTTCACCATGCCGCAGAGCTGCTATAATGCGGCTTCCGGGCTGTATGAGATAACCGGAAATCAGGCTCACGCCTGGACGCAGATATACATTACCGGCTCGGGCTGGATAGATTTCGACGGTACGCGCTACGCAGCGGAAGCCGCAGACGAGGAGCTTCCGATGATATGGCTGTACATAGCGGCGGGAGCGGTCGTTCTGCTCATTCTGGCGGTGGTGTTCCGCAGGAAAATAGGCTGGCTGTGGTTCTGCATGACCTATTCTATGAGGAGCGGCGCCGGCAGGGTGCGCGGGGTCTATATCCGCGCCAGAAGCCTTGCGGCGGCGGTCTCGGGCAGGGAGGCTGACAGTATGTCCTGCGGCGAGGTAAGGCAGGTCATCTCCGGAAGCCTGAGTATGCCGGAGCAGGCAGAGCACATCTGCGCGGCGGCGGACGAACTGTTCTACTCACCGGAAAAGCGCACGGAGCGCGACACAAAGCCGCTTCTCAGGGAGCTTAAAGCCGTGATGAAGCGCAGAAGGGAGCTGAAAAAGTGATGAAGCTGCACCCTGCGGGATTTATTCAGGCGCTCGCGTTTGTCGTGGTGTTCCTGCTTTTCATCAGCGGAGAAGCGGGCTGGATACTTATTTATTGTATGCTGGCGGCTATTGCGGCTTCCATTGTCACCTGCGTGTTATCCCACAAGCATATCAGCGTGAGCTGCGGCAGCTTTGCGGGAGTGTATCAGCTCGGGCAGGAGGTCACGGCGGAGCTTCACGTCGGCGGGCGCGGGTTCTGTATTCTGCCGTTCGTTGTGATAAACGGATTTTTTATGGGAAAGCCGTTTTCTGCGCGGTGCTCCGTGTTCGGACGGCGCGGCGGCTGCGTGAAGATAACCATGCGCGCGGAGGAGTGCTGTCTCAATCGGCTTGATATAGAGCAGGTCCAGATACGGGATTTCCTCGGGATAATCGTATTTTCTTCCCCGGTGCGCCCGGAGCCGGGCGCTGCCGCAGTGCTCCCGGCAATCGTGGAGTATTCCGGCCCGGAGGTCATACCGCCGCTTCTGCCCTCTGATGAGGACGAGGAGACCGAGCGCCCGGCGCTCTCCGGAGGAATGCCGGGGTATGAGCACCGGGGCTACGTCCCCGGGGATTCCCCGCGCAGGATAAACTATAAGCTCTCCGCGAAGAAGCGCACTCTGCTTGTCCGCAGGGACGAGGGCACCGCCACCGAGCGCGTTGAAATAGTCCTCGCCCCGGGAGCCGACTGCGCCTGCGCTGAGCAGG
This sequence comes from uncultured Clostridia bacterium, assembly GCA_937893735.1. GTDB lineage: Bacteria > Bacillota > Clostridia > Oscillospirales > Ruminococcaceae > CAG-115. Next base: position 7,040 of record CALBGD010000318.1, read on the forward strand.
CTTTCGCCCTCTCGCAGAAGCTGATATCCGGCGGCGGGTCGGTGCGCGTGATTTTCGGCGGGGAGAGCTTCCCGGCGGCAAGCCCTGCGGAGGTCTATAAGCTGCGCGAGTGGCTCGCGTTCCGCGATCTGCACAGCGCCGGCGGCGGTTCAGGACTCAGCCGGAGCGCCAGCCTTTCCCATACCGTGGTGACGATTTCGCCTGAGGGTATAACGGTTCAGTAATATTTCACAGAAATCCGGAAAAATTCACAAAAAAATTTAAAAAACATCTAGCTTTTTTCCGGATTATCTGCTATAATAAAAAGTGTGGCAGAGTGTACAGTTTTGGCTGGATAATGCTGCCAGCAGATTATCAAATACGCAGACCGGCTCGTGCACGGGCAGATCTGCGATAATACAAATTCAGGAGGTATATACCAATGGCAAACAAGTGGGTCTATATGTTCAGCGAAGGCGACATGACCATGCGTAATCTCCTCGGCGGTAAGGGTGCAAACCTTGCTGAGATGACAAGCATCGGTCTCCCCGTTCCGCAGGGCTTCACGATCACAACAGAGGCTTGCACTCAGTACTATGAGGACGGCCGCAAGATCAACGACGAGATCATGGCTCAGGCTATGGAGGGCGTTAAGAAGATGGAGGAGATCAACGGCAAGAAGTTCGGCGATCTCAAGAATCCGCTTCTCGTTTCCGTTCGTTCCGGCGCCAGAGCTTCCATGCCCGGCATGATGGATACTATCCTTAACCTCGGTCTTAACGACGACGTTGTTAACGCTATGATCGCAGGCAACCCCGATCCTAAGTTCGAGAGATTCGTTTACGACTCTTACAGACGCTTCATCCAGATGTTCTCTGACGTTGTTATGGAAGTTGGCAAGAAGTACTTCGAGCAGCTCATCG
>CALBGD010000319.1 GCA_937893735.1 uncultured Clostridia bacterium
GTCCTTGAACAGCAGGCGGAGCGGCTCGATTATCTCCTTGAAGTCAACGTAGTCGGGCAGACCGCCGACATTGTGGTGGCTCTTGATAACTGCTGCGTCGCCAAGTCCGGATTCGATGACGTCGGGGTAAATGGTGCCCTGAACAAGGTAGTCAACCTTGCCTATCTTCTTTGCTTCTTCCTCGAATACGCGGATAAATTCCTCACCGATTATCTTGCGCTTTGCCTCCGGCTCGGTAACTACGGCAAGCTTGCCGAGGAATCTTTCGCCGGCGTTCACGCGGACGAAATTAACGCCGCTGTCAGCGAATGCAGCCTCAACCTCGTCGCCCTCGTTCTTTCTCATAAGACCGTGGTCAACGAAAATGCAGGTGAGCTGGCTTCCGATAGCCTTTGCAAGCAGCTTGCAGGCAACGGAGCTGTCAACACCGCCGGAGAGAGCCAGCAGAGCCTTGCTGTCGCCGACCTTCTCGCGAATGGACTTGATTGCAGTCTCAGCGTAGCTTTCCATAGTCCAGTCGCCGCGGCAGCCGCAGACGTTGTACAGGAAGTTTCCGAGCATATCAAAGCCGCGCTCAGTGTGATTTACCTCCGGGTGGAACTGCACGCCGTAGAACTTCTTCTCAACGTTTTGGATAGCTGCGTAGGGGCACTTTGCCGTGTGGCCGCATACCTCAAAGCCCTCGGGGAGCTTCTTGATGTAGTCGTTGTGGCTCATCCATGTAACGGTGGTGCTCTCGATTCCCTTGAACAGCAGGGAATTGGTGTCGACCTCTGTCTCAGTCCTGCCGAATTCAGACAGGGAGCTGTCAACAGCAGTTCCGATCTCGCCGCCGAGGCTGTACGCCATGAACTGAACGCCGTAGCAGATTCCGAGTACCGGTATTCCCAGCTCAAATATCTCCTTGGACATTCTGGGGGAGTTTTCGAGGTATACACTGTTCGGACCGCCGGTGAAGATGATGCCCTTGGGATTCATAGCGCGTATTTCTTCAATGGGGGTCTTGTAGGACTTAACCTCGCAGTAAATTTTATGCTCTCTGACGCGGCGGGCGATAAGCTGATTATACTGACCGCCGAAGTCGAGGACAAGAACTAACTCATGGGACATGATTACCTCCAAAAAATCAGTGATGGAACAGACGGATACCTGTGAACGCCATCGTTATGCCGTACTTGTTGCATACCTCAATAACGTTGTCGTCGCGGATAGAGCCGCCGGGCTGTGCGATGTACTGAACGCCGCTCCTGTGCGCTCTCTCGATGTTGTCGCCGAACGGGAAGAATGCGTCAGAGCCGAGGGATACACCTTTCATGGTATCGAGCCATGCGCGCTTCTCCTCGCGGGTGAATACGTCGGGCTTTACCTTGAAGAACTTCTGCCATTCGCCATCGGCGAGAACGTCCATATAGTCGTCGCCGATGTACAGGTCGATGGTGTTGTCACGGTCTGCGCGGCGGATATTGTCAACGAACTGGAGCCCCATTACCTGCGGAGACTGGCGGAGATACCAGTTGTCTGCCTTTGTTCCTGCAAGGCGGGTGCAGTGGATCCTGGACTGCTGACCTGCGCCGATACCGATAGCCTGACCTCCGCACGCATAAGCTACGGAGTTGGACTGCGTGTACTTCAGCGTGATGAGCGCGATGGCGAGATCATGCTTTGCGCTCTCAGGGAGATCCTTTGATTCTGTGGGGATATTTGCGAACAGCTCATCGTTGATGACCAGCTCGTTTCTGCCCTGCTCAAAGGTGATGCCGTAAACCTGCTTGCGCTCTATCTTCTCGGGAACGTAGTCAGGGTCGATCTTGATTATGTTGTAGCCGCCCTTTTTCTTGCTCTTGAGTATCTCGAGAGCCTCGGGCTCATAGCCGGGGGCGATAACGCCATCGGAAACCTCTCTCTGGATTATCTTCGCGGTGGAAACATCGCAGACGTCGGACAGCGCGATGAAATCGCCGTAGCTGCTCATTCTGTCAGCGCCTCTTGCCCTTGCGTAAGCGCAGGCGAGGGGAGAGAGCTCACCGAGGTCGTCCACCCAGTAGATCTTTGCGAGTGTATCGGTCAGCGGGAGACCGATAGCAGCGCCGGCCGGGGAAACGTGCTTGAAGCTTGTTGCAGCGGGGTAGCCTGTTGCAGCCTTGAGCTCCTTTACGAGCTGCCAGCCGTTGAATGCGTCGAGAAAGTTGATGTAACCGGGACGTCCGTTGAGCACCTCAATAGGGAGCTCAGCGCCGTTTTCCATGTAGATCCTTGCGGGCTTCTGATTGGGGTTGCAGCCGTACTTTAATTCGAATTCTTTCATAGTATCTCCTTTTTATACGTTCTTATTAACGATTCTGCTTTCGTATTTTCCGGTCTCAAGGTCGATATAGCGAACGAACAGTGAAACCTTGTTGTCCTTGTTGAGGTTTGTCCAGAGGTAGTCTGTGAGCTTGTCTATATCCATATCCGGGATAATTACGTTCTTCGGCTCGCCCTCAAAGCTGGGGAGTCTGCGCACGCCGTCCTGCTCGATCTCATCGCCTGCATAGGTGTGGATAAAGCTGCCCTTACCGGACATCGGATTGCTGTAAGCGTAGGTATATCTGCGGCAGGAGCTTCCGTCCCCGTCAGCGGATTTCAGAATGGACATAGCGTAGTTCATTGCGCCGTTTTCGAGGTGGATTATGCCGGAAATTCTCGGTGTGTAGTTCGGCTTGTCATCCTCGAATTCGCGGGTGCGCAGGGACTGCTCGAATGTCATCTGCTTGTCCATAAGCTCATAGATGGTGTCGGTCTGGTCGCCGTTGGTAACGATAGTCTTGTTGCCCAGAACGCGAACCGGAGCGTAGATTATAAGGTGTGGGTCAACCATCTTGGAGGGGTCGAAAGCCTGGGTGCGGATTCCCTCGCC
>CALBGD010000320.1 GCA_937893735.1 uncultured Clostridia bacterium
GAAAAGGGCGGCAGTTTTCCGGCGCATGAATTTCATTACTGGGACAGCACCTCCTGCGGCGGCGATTTTACTGCGCGAAAGCCGGACGGCAGGGAATGGAGCTGCGTCCACGCCGGTGAAAATATGTATGCAGGATTTCCTCATCTTTATTTCTGGGGGAATATCAACATTGCGGTAAAATTTGTTGAAAAATGTGCTGAATACGGAGGAAAATATGCACAGGATACATGAGATCAAACCTTCGGATAAGGCAGCGGAACAGCTTTCCCGGGAGCGCTGGGACAGCATTGCCAAGCCGCTTGGCAGCCTTGGACTGCTGGAAAATGCAGTGGAAAGGATAGCCGGGATACAGGGCAGCGCTGATGTGGATATCTCCCGCCGCAGCGTGGTAGTGATGTGTGCGGATAACGGCGTGGTCTGCGAGGGAGTTACTCAGTCGGACAGCTCGGTCACAGCGTTGTGCGCAGCCGAGATAGCACGCGGGAATTCCAGCGTTAACAGACTTGCGGAGTGCTTTGGAGCCGATGTTGCAGCAGTTGACATCGGTATAAACCGAGATGTGCGCGAGCCGCTTCTGATAATGAGAAAAATAGCCTATGGCACGCAAAATATCGCTCGGGGATCCGCAATGACGATAACTCAGGCTCAGCGTGCGCTATGCGTTGGAATGGATATCGTGCGCAGCCTGAAAGACAGCGGAGTAAAGCTGATAATCACCGGAGAAATGGGCATCGGCAACACCACAACGGCAAGCGCGCTTGCGTCGGTGCTGCTGTCGCTGCCCCCGCGGGAAGTGACCGGACGAGGAGCGGGACTTGACAGTCCGGGTCTGGAGCGGAAAATATCCGCAGTGGAACGCGCAATAGCCGTTAATCAGCCGGATGCCGGAAAGCCGCTGGAGCTCCTTGCGAAGCTGGGAGGATTCGACATCGCCGGTATGACCGGGTTGTTCCTCGGAGGGGCGTATTACCGCATTCCCGTGATAATTGACGGAGTTATATCCGCGGCCGCGGCGCTCATCGCGTGCCGGATATCTCACTCAGCCAGAGATTTCATGCTGGCAAGCCATGTTTCAGCAGAGCCGGCGGGCGCGCTCCTGCTGAAAGAATTAGGGCTTAAGCCGCTTATCTGTGCTGAAATGCACCTTGGCGAGGGTACGGGCGGGGTAATGCTTCTGCCGCTTCTGGACGGCGCCCTTAAGGTTTATGAGCAGGCTCACCGCTTTGATGATATAAAACTGGAAAGGTATGAGAGGCTGATATGATGACGT
>CALBGD010000321.1 GCA_937893735.1 uncultured Clostridia bacterium
TTGCAGCAGGCGAGCCACCATATGTCCGCCTCGCACAGATCCATTCCGAAGCCGACCATATAGACATCACACGTCATGAAGCAATCGACCCAGCTGCGTATTTCAAAATCGCCACCGTTCTTTTCGGCTTCGCGCCAGCCTTTCAGCATCTGAGGTATGTACGACTGTATTCTTGAAATCAGCTTGCCATAAAAATAGTGCCCCATTATAACAGAGTTAGGGGAGCATGCATGTCCATGGATATGCCAGATCTTCTTTTCAGCTCCATCAACGCTTACAGGGATATGCCCGAACAGCGTCATATCCGTCGCCTTGTGTTTATGGTCATCCGGGTAACGGCAACGGAATGTCTTATTGTCACTCACCGAACGCTCAAGCTCATAGGTATAGTTAGTTGTCAGAATGTCTGTAAACGGAAGCTCAAGGACTCTTTTGGTAAAGGCTTTCTGTTCATCATTCAGAGTGATCGACTTCAGCCTTTCAGACAACCCGATCATCGCCTTGTCAACATTATCATTAGACGCAGCTACGATCTGCATATTATAAGGGAGCTTTTTCAGAATATCCGGAGATATATTTATGCCATATATTTTGGCAGTATCATTGATCATCCTGTCCCACTTTTCAGCGATCAGAATACGCTGTGCTATGCCATTGCCAACAAACAGAACCGGTCTTTTCTTTTCCATATCATTTTCCATTCAGTAACGAATTGCGTTAGGGCTGCTTATATTCCCATGTGTTTCGTTGAATTTAATATATTTCGATTTATTTTTGCCCGAATTTTTATACATATTATACCACAATTCGTTACAACTGTCAATACGAAAAGATAATATGGTCAAAGTAGTTTTACACATTTCACTCAAAAAAATATTCCATTGCGACGTCTACCAATATGCCTGCCTTATAAGAGTGAGATTTGCGGTGTTTCTCAGTCGGAGTCGTTCCTCCTACCGACTGGGGAATTGCTTAATAAAACATATACCGTGACTTTTGGCACTTGACAATCACACCGTACTGTGATATACTGTTTTCATGAGGTTAAACAAACGGCTTTACAGAGCGGTAAATCTGGTCGCAGGTTTCCACTGTCACGGGTCATCTCGACCAGAATCGCTCACGACATGTGAGTAAAAGATGAACACCTCGGTTTCCGGGGTGTTTTTGTTATCTGATTATACTACGGAGGTAACAATGGCTGAACAGACAATGTCCCTTGAACGTGCAATGGAAAACGCCATCGTTTCTACGGAAATGGAAGGCTTTGTTGTTACAAGGGAACAGCGTGAACTTATGGTAAGAGTATTGAAAAAGGAAATCACCCTTGAAGAAGCCATCGCCATGCTCAACAAGAAATACAAGTAAGGTACAGTATGGGATATTTGCTTGAAACGACAGACAATGATTGTTACCCAAACTCTACTGTCCTAATAAACAAACTCGGAATAACAGACGAACGGGCGTTAAAGGACAACGAGAGCTTCATTACAAGTACTGTAGCTGCTATGCTTATTAGGAATCCGCTAAAGGCTGACTTTGATTTTGAAGACTATAAGGCAATACACTATAAACTTTTCCATGAGCTGTACGAATGGGCTGGAACGGTAAGAACAATAAGCCTGTCCAAGACCTCAACGGTGTTTACTGCGCCCGATAAAATTGAAGACCTCGGCATTAGAATATTCAGCAGGCTAAAAAAGATGAACTACTTTGTCGGTTTATCCAAATTAGATTTTGTATCTGAGATATCAGATTTGTATAATTCCATCAATATGCTTCACCCTTTTCGTGAGGGTAATGGTCGCACAGAGCGTGTGTTCTTTATGCAACTTATCCGGAATGCCGATTACAATATTGATTATTCGAAGTTTAATTCTGAATATCTTATGATAAGCAGTATACAGGCGGCTTCTGGCGTTATGGATAATCTGACCAGCTTTTTTGAAAACAATATCCGGTAAATATAAAAAAACAAGCCCAGGACCTCCCTAGGCTTAAATTTATTCCGATGTATCATCGTCCCCACGCAGCCTGCGCAATATATCAGCGCCGCTCGTGTCCTCAGGCTCTCCGTCACGGCTGAGCCTGAAAGTCAGCATATCAGGAGCAGAAATGGACTCCTCCCTGTTGGTTACACTGCCGGATTGCTGGTCGGTTATCTTTATGTGCGGAAACAAGTTGAATATCACAACTATGCGGTTCGGATAAACTACAACATCGTGAATGTAGGTATCCACGAGCTGCTTCGCATTGGCGAGCGTTCCGTTCGTCAGCGCCCTGCGTATTTCGGCAAAGGCGCATTTCAGTTCCCTTTCGGTAACACGGTTCTCTGAAAGCAGCTTGGTAAGGGCGGTGATGTCCTTTTCTAAACCTGCTTTCTGTTTTTCCAGGTCGGACAGTTTCTTTTTGAGCGAAGCCGAGCCGACATCTATCAGCAGTTCAACTGTGCGGTTAATTCTCTGCTCCACCTCCCTCAGACTGCTCTGACACTGCGACAGCCGCTGTGCCGAGGAACCTACACGATTGTTAAGGTACTGATTGTAGCTTTCCGTTATTTTCGGAACCATGCCGTTGGTAAAGACATACTCAGTCAGCTTCCCCAGCACAAAGCTCTCGATAACCGAGCGGTTGACCTGCGGATTGCTGCACCGCTCGTCCTTGGCGTGATTGCGGCTGTTGCAGAAGTACGAGTAGGACACGATACCCTT
>CALBGD010000322.1 GCA_937893735.1 uncultured Clostridia bacterium
AGCGCAAGGCGGCGGAGGTATTCACAGCATTCGAGCTGGAGGATAAGCTGGACAAGGAGCAGATATTCGAGCTGTATGTGAATACCATCTATTTCGGAAGCAACTATTACGGCATCTATGCGGCGTCAATGGGATATTACGGAGTGCCTCCGGAGGAACTGACAGACGAGCAGTGCGCCGTCCTCGCGGGAATACCGCAGGCGCCGAGCGTGTATTCTCCGGACGTAAATCCGGAGCTCGCGGAACAGCGCGCACAGCAGGTAATCGCAGCCATGGAGAAATTCGGCAGTTGACAGCGGCGGGAAAATATGGTACAATATATTTGCGATATTTCCGAGGAAATATCCTATAATATTATATGAAACAACAACGATTCTGGAAAGGAACCTTATGAAAAAGATAACTGCTTTATTTACGGCGGCGGTGCTTGCCGCTTCCGTTGGGATCACCGCCCATGCCGATGGCGACAGCCTTGTTGTGCTGGGGGATTCCATAACCTCCGGCTACGGGCTTGACGGCTATGTTTCCGGCGATAATTACAGCGCGGCTGGCAGCTTCGCAAACAGGCTCGGTAAGAATTACACTGAATACAGCAACTTCGCCGTTGACGGGCGCACAACAAGCGAGCTCCTGACGGCGCTTGAGGACGTGGATATCTCCGCGGCTCTTGCGGGAGCTGATACGGTGGTCGTGTCGATAGGCGGCAACGATTTCCTCCAGCCCATGATGACTGCGGCGTTCAATGCCGCGTCCGAAAATCAGGAGCTTTTCGGTATGCTGAGCGGCGCGTTTTCCGGAGCCTCCGGCAGTGAAGAGGCGGCGGACGCCCTTGATTCTGACAATTACCTTGACGCAATGATGGAGTTCATGCGGGTAATGACCGAAGCGGCTGATTCCGTGGATATACAGCAGGTAGTCGGAAATATCGACAGCATTCTTGGCACCGTTTCCGATAAATCCCCGGAGAGCCAGATAATCGTCCTGACAGTATACAATCCTTTCGAGGGCGTGACCGGCATGGAGCTTTTCGACACCATGGCGCGCACAAAGCTGGAGGAGCTGAATTCCGGCATTGCCTCCGCGGCTGAAAAGAACGGCGCTCAGGTAGCAGACGTGCACGCGGCGTTTGCGGGTCATGCGCTGGAATACACGAACATCTCCTCTATGGATATCCACCCGAACAAGGACGGACACGGCGTGATATACCAGCTCCTGCTGGATATCACCGGCGCTGACCTCAACAGCACCGCCGAGGAAACAACGCTTCCCGCCGACGGCAAGGGAAGCCCTGACACAGGAGTCAGCGGATTCGCAGTCGTTGCTGGAGTTGCCGCGCTTGCCGGGGCGATTCTCGTGATATCAAGAAAACGTTCGTAATTTTTCGGTTTAACGTATTGAAATTTTCGTGCAGATGTGATATAATTACTTTGTAAGCCGCACGGCGGCACACTACATAAAACGGAGGAAAACACAATGTCAATGTATATCACCTGCCTCGATCTCGAGGGCGTACTCGTACCTGAGATCTGGATAGCTTTCGCAGAAGCCAGCGGTATCCCGGAGCTGAAGCGCACCACCCGCGACGAGCCGGATTACTACAAGCTCATGAAGTGGCGCCTTGGTATCCTCAAGGAGCACGGTCTTGGTCTGAAGGAGATCCAGGACACCATCGCAAAGATCGACCCCATGCCCGGCGCAAAGGAGTTCCTCGATGAGCTTCGTTCCATCTGCCAGGTGATCATTATTTCCGATACATTCTCCCAGTTTGCAGGCCCCCTCATGAAGAAGCTCGGTATGCCGACCATCTTCTGCAACACTCTCGAGGTAGCTCCGGACGGCGAGATAACCGGCTTCAAGATGCGCTGCGAGCAGTCCAAGCTCACCACCGTAAAGGCGCTCCAGAGCATCGGCTTTGAGACCATCGCAAGCGGCGACAGCCACAACGACCTCGGAATGATCCGTGCAAGCAAGGCGGGCTTCCTGTTCAAGAGCCCTGACAGCATCAAGGCTGCGAACCCCGACCTCCCCGCATATGAGACTTACGATGAGCTCATGGCCGCCATCAAGAAGGCTATGGACTAATTTATACGAGAACTGGCACTGCTTTGTTGCAGTGCCTTTTTTTGTAAGCTTTTTTTAATAAATTAACTTGTTTTAAGTTGATTTGTCAGCCGTTAGTACATTGACAGGAGTATAAAAAAGTGATATAATCTTAACAGAAAATATATCCGTAACGGGGCATACAGAACTTGAGAAGGTGAGCGGAAATAAACAGCACATACAGCAATACAGACCGTCAGGCAAAGCTTCAGTCAACACTTGTTGAGTGCGTCCAGACGCTGTACATGAGCAGCGGGATCGACGGAGCGATCAATCAGCTCCTGGAGATAATCGCGCATTATTACAGTGCAGACAGATGCTATATCTTCGAGTTTGACGAGGATATGAAGTTTATACACAACACCTACGAATGGTGTGCAGAGGGCATTGTGCCGGAAATAGAATTCCTCAGCAATGTTGAGATGTCCGTAATAAGCCGCTGGCTACAATTTTTCGAGACCAAGGGAGAATTCTACATAAATTCTCTCAACCATGATGTCTCCGAGGATTCCGACGAGTACAAGATACTTGAACAGCAGGGAATAAAGAGCCTTATGGCAGCCCCGCTGCGCAGCGGCGATAAGCTTGTGGGATTCATGGGGGTGGACAATCCCAAGGATAACACGGATATGCTTATTCTTATGCGCCTCGTGTCGGCTTTTGTCGTAAATGATATTCAGAAGCGTGAAACACTGGAGCAGAAGATACTCCGTGCGATAGGGAACACCTTTGTTTCAATACACACTGTGGATCT
>CALBGD010000323.1 GCA_937893735.1 uncultured Clostridia bacterium
GACGAAGTAAGGCTATATGCCTTACGAGGAGGTTTGACGACGAAGATAGTGCATACTGCGCATTTTCGTTCACATGAGGTTTTTAGAGGTTCCCTTATGTCGTTTCTTATAGGGAAAGGACATAATTACTAGGCTCATTGCGGCTTTTGACTGTATATATTTGTTTTAATTAGGAATAACCTTTAATAGGAGTGCTCATGAGATCTTGTGAGTAGTTTGATCTGCCACCGGGCGGATTCAGCTATATATGAAGCAGCGGAATAAGCCGTTGTTTCGGAATTTCTTTCATCTTTTCAGAGAGGAGGTTCTGGTTTTTCATGCTCGCCGGAGCTATGAGAGATCAGGAAAACTACTATGCCAGAGTATTTATCCCCGGGTGTGTATGTTGAGGAGTATGAGTCAGGCGCTGTACCCATGGAAGGCGTTGGAACAAGCACCGCAGGCTTTGTCGGTCTCGCGGAAAAGGGCGATGTTATCGGCAAGCCGCAGCTTGTGACCAGTTTCAGCGATTATGTTCGTATTTTTGGAGGCTATCTTTCCGAAACTAAGTTCGGCGATAAGCGTTACCTTCCGTATGCGGTTGAGCATTTCTTCATCAACGGCGGCTCAAGGGCTTTCGTTATGAGGGTATGCCCTGCCGACGCGAAGGCTGCTGCCACCAATAGCGATTCTATCCTCAGCTTCACCGCCAAGAACCCCGGCGAATGGGGCAACAGAATAAAGGTCACGGTTTCCCCGGTTTCCCGAGTTAAGACGCAGGTTTACGAGGTGAACGGAAACGACGCTGTTGTAAGAAGCGTAGACGGTTTCAACATCGGCGATGTCGTTAAGTTTGCGGACGGAAAGACCTCTGTTTACAACAAGATCATCGCTATTGAGGAAAAGACTGTGACCTTTGAGAGTCCTGTAAATGCCTCTGTCGTTGATAAGGCGCTTGTTCCTACCAAGTTTATGAAGAGCTGCGAGATCGATGTTTCCGTAAAGTACGGCGACGTCAAGGAGGACTATCTGTTTGTTTCTCTTAACACTGAGTCTCCTGATTACATACTCTCCAGAATGGTAAAGAGCGAGCTGGTAACTGTTGAGGTAGGTCAGGCAAAGCCTGCAGCAAAGCCCGCAGAAGCCAAGGATAAGAAAGAGGGCGCTCCTGCTTCCGCTCCCGCTGCTGCTATCGCTTCTCCGTTTGAAGCAGTTGGCGGCAAGGGTGACACAATGATCATGCAGCTTTCCGGCGGTACCGACGGAAATGTGGCCGGCATCACCGCCGCTGAATATATCGGCACTGACGGCGGTCCCGGCAAGCGCACTGGTATTCAGGCGTTCATTGAGAACTCCGATGTAAGCCTGATGGCTGTACCCGGCATCACTATCCCTGAGGTTCAGATGTCTCTTATCGCGCACTGCGAGAATCTTAAGAGCCGCTTTGCTGTTCTTGATATGCCGAAGGATAAGAAAAAGACCGACGAGCTGGTTGAGTACAGAGATATGTTCGATACCCAGTATGCTGCATTCTATCATCCGTGGATCCAGATCTTTGATCCGCTGAGCAAGAAGAACATCATCGCACCTCCCTCCGGCTCTATGTTAGGTATTTACGCACGCACCGATAATACTATCGGCGTACATAAGGCTCCCGCTAACGAGGTCGTAAGATCCTGCTCCGGTCTTGCAAGCACCTATAACACCTCTGAACAGGATCTGCTCAATCCCAAGGGCATCAACCTTATCCGCTCCTTCCCTGGTCGTGGCATAAGAGTCTGGGGAGCAAGGACCGCTACCTCCAACGCAACATGGAAGTACATCAACGTCCGCAGACTGTTCATCTATCTTGAGGAGTCTATCAGAGCAAACACCAACTGGGTAGTATTCGAGCCGAATACCGAGGCTCTCTGGGGCAGGGTAAAGAGGACCATCGAGATGTTCCTCGCAAGCACATGGAGAAGCGGCGCTCTTGCAGGCTCCTCTCCCTCCGAAGCTTTCTTTGTTGAGATCGGACGCAGCACCATGACTCAGGACGATATTGACAACGGCCGTCTTATCTGCGTTATCGGCGTTGCTCCCGTAAAGCCCGCTGAATTTGTGATCTTCAAGATCGGTCAGTACACAAGCGAAAGTAACGGTTAATTTTTAGGAAAGGAATGAAAGGCAATGCCGGAGATTAGATATCCGTTTAAGAATTTCAGATACAAGGTTGAATTCAATGGCACAGAGGCTGCCGGATTCAGCGAGGTTTCCGGTGCGGACATTTCCGTCGATGTAATTGAGTACAGAGAGGGCAACGAGGTTCGTACCACTCCCAGAAAGCTCGCAGGTCTTACCAAGTATGGCAACATCACGCTCAAGTGGGGCGTGGTAGGCTCAATGGAAATGATGGAATGGCTTCATACAGTAGCGTCCGACAATTCCTCCGGACCTACCGGTATTGAGCGCAAGACTATCACGATCAAGCTCATGGACGACACAGGAGCAGAGGGTCCAAGTTGGGAGATCATCAACGCATGGCCCATGCATTACAGCGCGCCTGACCTCAACGGTCTTGGCGGCGAGGTGGCTATCGAAACCCTTGAGATATGCCACGAGGGCGTAAACAGAATTGACGGCGGTTCTATGGATTCCGCTACACCGTCTGAGAACTAAACGTAATTCAGGAGATCACACGATTCGCCATCGGGTCATTCCGATGGCGGTATCGTGCTTTTCCTGAGGTTTGAAATGATGTATGAAGGAGCTATGTAATGAGCTTTCAGACAGAATATGAATTTGAATTACCCAGAGGCTACGTTGACCCGAACGGCGAGGTACACAAAAAAGGTGTAATGCGCCTTGCTACCGCCGCAGATGAGATAATGCCGCTGCGCGATCCGCGCGTACAGCAGAATCCCGGCTACCTTACGATAATCCTGCTTTCAAGGGTCGTGACCAAGCTGGGTACTCTTCAGGCGATAAACAACCGGGTCATCGAAAATCTCTTTACGATAGATATGGCGTTTCTCCAGGATCTGTATCAGAGGATAAATATGCAGGACATACCCTCATATAAGGTGGTTTGTCCGCATTGTCAGAAGGAATTCGACCTTCCACTGGATTTTTTAGAAAAGTAGAGCTTTCATTGTATCCCGAGGGGAAGCTCTATGAAGAAATGTCGTTTTTGGGATATTATCTCCACTGGTCGCATGAGGATGTCATGAATCTTGACCATAAGGAGCGCCGTCGCTGGTGCTCCGAGGTATCCAGAATCAACAAGAAGCTCAGCGGACAGAAGGAGAAGAAAAATCTCTTTGAGAAATAACGGCAGGATATGGGAGGGATTTCATGTTTTCTCAGCATAACGGCTGTAATTTTACCGTCCATATTGCTCCCATTGAGGTCATCGGAAATTTCTCCAGCGTATCGGGACTTGGTTCGGAACTGGAATACGAGGAATACCGCGAGGGAGGTAATTTCACCAGCCCGGTTTACCTGCCCAGTGGTGTGAAATATGACCGCATCGTGCTTCAGAGAGGAATAGTGACCCTTGAGCCGCTGTCGCTGTGGTTCACCAGCGTTCAGTGGGGGATGCAGCTCCGTTACCCGATGATAATAACCATGACAGACGCAAAGCACATTCCGGTAAAGATATGGACAGTGCTTGACGCTATGCCGGTCAGGGTCGATTATTCTCCGATGGACGCTATGAGTAGCCAGGTTGCCGTTACTACCGTGGAGTTCGTTCATGGGGAGATATTCAATATCATGTGACAGACGTTGACATATATGAAAGGAGGTCGGCAAAATGAAAGATATTACTGTAAGCCAGAATTTTGCGCCTCTTAAACCGTTGTGTTCCGTTCCTCTGATCAGACCTCTGTGTGTTCCGCTGGAAGTCGGTACGGAGTTCTCGGAGGAGATAAGCAGTCATTGGAAAAGCGGAGTATATTCTCTATGGGAAAGGCTTGGTTTAGTTTATCTTGAGGAAGAGAAACCCAAGGCTTCTCCGACAGATAATGGGATCATTGTAAATAACTTTACTCAGCAATTGATTTTTCAGCTATTCTCACAAAAGAATATTAACAGGCTGATTGAATCAAATCAGCCCGGTTTTGTTTTAATAGATAAAGTTTATCGGGAGGCGGCAAGCGGCAGAACTTCTTCCGGGGCGAAGCTATCCGCTGTTCTTGAGAAGCATATCGCCGAAAAAAACGCCCTTGCCCATGAGCTTGAAAAGGTGCTTGTGATGGCATCTGATGGCGGCGTTCCAGAGCATGATACCATCTCTGTGTCCGAGGATATGGCAGCGCTTACCGTGTCCACGATACTTCGTAATGTCGTGGCGGAAAAGAGGATAACCGAGCGCCAGATAGCGGTTTCAGAGCGCATATTGAAGCGGAACACAAAGCAGGAGCGCACAAAAGCTCTGCTGAAGGAATTGTCTGAGCTTGTAATCGAAGGCGGAGAATCATCCGCGGTGTTGACAGAGAGCATTCTGTCACGAATTTCAGAGGTACTCCGAACCGAGAATTCTCCGGCGAAAAGCGCATTCCTTCACGCGACAGCTGAAAGGGCGGCGGAGCTGACGCAGCAGTCATATACGGAGGAACAGGCAATCCAGGCTGCAAAAAGTATAGTGGCATCCGTATATCGTTCTGAACAGGTCAGACGTGAAGCGGAGGTATTTTCCCGTGGTGCGGAAGCTCCGAATGCAGCGGCGGTATCTTCTGAAAGAAGGGGTGCGTTTGTGGCAGAGGAGGATTCAGGATACGGCAGGCAAGGTCTTCCAACGGTTGGAAAAATACTGCAGGAGCCGGACGTGAAAGTATCCGATGCGGCAATGTTCCTGCTGGAGCAGTCTGTCGAGGAACTTGACACCCGCAGAGGTACAGCATTGCTGGGTCAGCTTTCGGCGCAGGAGGTTCGCGGTCTTTTGAAGAAAAGCGCGGACAGGAATGCTGCAGAACTTGCAAAAATCAGCGGCGGTTCTGTGGAGAAAGCCGTCAGCGAGGCGGTAACCGCTGCTCTTTCCATGAGAAACACTGCGAAAGCGTCTGGAAGAGTTTCAGAAAGAATTTCCGGAGCTGACAGTACCGGACGGATGC
>CALBGD010000324.1 GCA_937893735.1 uncultured Clostridia bacterium
GGAAGTTATGGACCTCGGCGCAGTTGCTCATCTGTCCGCTATCAAGGGCAGAGTTCCGTTCCTGCACTTCTTTGACGGCTTCCGTACCTCCCATGAGATCCAAAAGATTGAGAAGTGGGACTATGAGACCCTTAAGGGCATGGTAGACATGGACGCTGTTCAGGCATTCCGCGACAGAGCCCTCAACCCTGAGAAGCCCGTGCTCCACGGCACAGCCCAGAACCCTGATATCTTCTTCCAGGCTCGCGAGGCTTGCAACACCTATTACAACAATATCCCGAACGTAGTTACCGAGTACATGGACAAGGTAAACGCAGAGATCGGCACAGATTACAAGCTGTTCAACTACTACGGCGCACCCGACGCTGAGGAAGTTATCGTAGCAATGGGCTCCGTATGCGACACCATCGAGGAGACTATCGACTACCTGGCAAAGCAGGGCAGAAAGGTCGGCCTTGTAAAGGTAAGACTGTACAGACCGTTCGTTTCCTCTGCATTTGCCGCTGCTATCCCTGCAACAGTAAAGAAGATCTCCGTACTCGACAGAACCAAGGAGCCCGGCTCCCTCGGCGAGCCGCTGTACCTCGATGTAGTTGCAGCGCTCAAGAAGGAAAACAAGTTCCAGGACGCTCAGGTATTCACTGGACGTTATGGACTCGGTTCCAAGGACTGCAACCCGGCTCAGATCATTGCAGTTTACAACAACACCACAAAGCCGGTATTCACACTCGGCATCAATGATGATGTTACACATCTGTCCCTTGATATCACAGAGAATCCGAACACCACTCCTGAGGGCACTACCTGCTGCAAGTTCTGGGGTCTCGGCTCTGATGGTACCGTTGGCGCTAACAAGAACTCCATCAAGATCATCGGCGACCACACCGATATGTACGCACAGGCATACTTCGCTTACGACTCCAAGAAGTCCGGCGGTGTAACGATTTCTCACCTGCGCTTCGGTAAGACTCCGATCAAGTCCACATACTTCATCAACAAGGCTAACTTCGTTGCCTGTCATAACCAGTCCTATATCGACAAGTACGATATGGTAGAGGACGTAGTTCCGGGCGGCTCATTCCTGCTGAACTGCCACTGGTCCGTTGACGAGCTGGACGAGAAGCTCCCCGCACCGGTAAAGGCTTACATCGCTAAGAACCACATCAATTTCTATATCATCAACGCTAACAAGGTTGCAAGGGAGATAGGTCTGGGCAACAAGACCAACACAGTGCTCCAGTCCGCATTCTTCTCCATTGCTAACATCATTCCGCCCGAGGACGCTATCACCTACATGAAGAAGATGGCGTACAAGTCCTTTGCTAAGAAGGGCGATGACATCGTTAACATGAACTATGCCGCTATCGATAGGGGCGCAGGCGAGGTAATCAAGGTTGACGTTCCCGCTTCCTGGGCTGACTGCCAGGGCAAGCTGCCTGAGCACAAGGCTGAGGGCGACAACAAGTTCCTCGTTGATTTCGTTAACAAGGTACAGATCCCCGTTAACGCACAGCGCGGCGATAAGATCCCGGTATCCACATTCGTTGATATGGGCATCGTTGACGGCACATTCCCGCAGGGCTCCGCAGCTTATGAGAAGCGCGGCATTGCGGTCGATGTTCCTGAGTGGATCCCCGAGAACTGTATCGAGTGCAACCAGTGTGCATTCGTCTGCCCGCACGCAGTTATCCGTCCGGTTATCCTCAACGCTGATGAGGCGGCAGCAGCTCCTGCTTCCGCAAAGCTGAAGGACGCTATGCAGCTCCCCGGCATGAAGTATACAATGGCAATTTCTACTCTGGACTGCACAGGCTGCGGCGTGTGCGCACAGGTTTGCCCGGCTAAGACAAAGGCTCTTACAATGAAGCCCATCGAGACCCAGATGGATCAGCAGCCGGTATTCGACTACGCTGTATCCAAGGCTGTTTCCGACAAGCCCGAGGTTCACGAGAAGTTCAAGGAGACCACAGTCAAGGGCTCTCAGTTCAAGCAGCCGCTGCTTGAATTCTCCGGCGCCTGCGCAGGCTGCGGTGAGACTCCGTATGCTAAGATCGTTACACAGCTCTTCGGCGACAGAATGTACATCGCCAACGCAACAGGCTGCTCCTCTATCTGGGCAGGCTCTGAGCCGTCCACTCCGTACACCACCAACAAGGAGGGCAAGGGTCCGGCTTGGGCTAACTCCCTGTTTGAGGATAACGCAGAGTTCGGTTACGGTATGTTCCTCGCTCAGGACACCCTGAGAAAGAGAGTTCAGAAGAAGCTGAAGGAAGCTCGCGAGGTTGCTCACGATGACGCTAAGGCGCTCATCGACGAGTACTTTGCAACCGAGAACGACGGCAAGGCTAACGCAGCAGCTACCAAGAAGCTCGTAAACGCCCTTGAGCAGTGCCCTGCAAAGGACGGCATCGTTGGCGAGATCCTCGCGGCAAAGAACTACCTCTCCAAGAAGAGCCAGTGGATCTTCGGCGGCGACGGCTGGGCTTATGATATCGGCTACGGCGGACTTGATCACGTTATCGCTTCCGGCAAGAACGTAAATATCCTCGTATTCGATACCGAGGTTTACTCCAACACCGGCGGACAGGCTTCCAAGGCTACTAACGTAGGTGCGGTCGCACAGTTCGCAGCAGGCGGTAAGGACGTCAAGAAGAAGGATCTGGCAGGCATCGCAATGAGCTACGGCTATGTTTACGTTGCACAGATCTCCATGGGCGCAGACAAGAACCAGTGCCTGAAGGCGATCGCAGAGGCTGAGGCTTATGACGGTCCGTCCCTCATCATCGCTTATGCACCGTGCATCAACCACGGTATCAAGGGCGGTCTGACCATCGCTCAGCAGGTTGAGAAGGAAGCAGTAGAGGCTGGTTACTGGCACCTGTTCCGCTTCAACCCGGCTCTGGCAGACGAGGGCAAGAACCCGTTCTCCCTCGACAGCAAGGCTCCGACAGGTGATTACAAGGCATTCATGATGAGAGAGGTTCGTTACAACTCCCTTATGCGTGCTAACCCCGAGAGAGCTACAATGCTGTTCGACAGGGCAGTTAAGAACGCTGCCGCTAAGTACAAGCATCTGGTTGAGCTCCAGAATATGTACGGTGACGAGTTCAAGCAGGACTAATCCTTTGAAATAATACGCGTTTAAGCCCCAGCGGATTCCGCTGGGGCTTTTCCTTGTATCTGTAACTTTATCACCATGATTTAACATAATTGAGCTGAAAATGTTTTAGGGAGCACGAAAGCAACATATTTAAAATAATCAACAAAAGTTTAATAAAATAATCTAAAGCACTGGAAATTTAACAGCATTTGTGATATACTGTAATAAGGTATAGGTAAAAATGTGAAAGGGGTTTCCATATGGCGGGACAATGGCTTAGCGTCACGGACATAAATTTCAAGTGCCAGATCCTGGCGCTGGGAGTTGTGGCGATAATAATATACGACTTTATCAGGAGCAAGCGGCTTCCGCTGAGGTCAACACGGCTCTTCGGATTTTTCCTTGCGATGGGCGCGTTCAATCTGGTGACAGATATTGTAACGTATTATACTCTGCTTAACTATAAGCTGGTGCCGCCGGTGCTGAACAGGGTGCTGCATATCCTGTTTATCGGCAGTATTGAGCTTATGCCGGCAATTCTGTTCCTGTATGTGTTCTATCTCTACGGAATACGCAAGAGTTTCAGAAAATGGCAGGTGGCTCTTTTCGTGATACCGTTCATTCTTGCGGCGGTAGGCTCGGTCATCGCACCGATTTATTACCATGTGGACGAGCACGGCGCATACTCATACGGACCAATGGTGTATATCATGTATGCTTCAATAGCGGTGTATATCGTGTGCGTTTATGCTCTGCTCCTCTGCAAGAGCAAGAAGCATTATCACAGTGATGTCATCGCGGATTACAGAAAAGGCAGGATAACAGTTGCGGTCGGACTCGGAATATGGATAGCCGTGGCTCTTATTCAGTTTATCACGAAATATATTCTGATATCCTCGATGGGCATAAGCCTTATGCTGCTGTATATTTACCTCAGCTTTGAGAACCCGAAGCGCTACGCCGACGAGGAAACGGACACCCTCAACCGCCGGGCGTTCCATATCATGATACCGGAAATGCTGGCGCGCAGCGGGAAATTCTGGCTGCTTAATTTCACGATAGATGACAACGAGCAGATAAGCAAGAGCATGGGCTACGATCAGATGAAAGTAATACTCCGCACGGTCGCGGAAAGGCTGAAAACCGCTGTTCCCGGAGCTAGGTTCTATCATTCTAGGTCAAACACGCTGTCAATGTTCGTGACAGACCGTGAAGAGGTGGACGCGCTCCTGAAAAGGGCGGGCTCAGCGAATTTCGATATCGAATACGGCGCCGGAGCGTTTACGCCGCAGTACCACATTACGGTAATGGAGTGCCCGAAGTACGGCGAAACTCCGGACGAGATATACGATACCCTGGACTACACCCTCACGCACCATCATCACCACGAAAACGGCAAGGTGTTCTGGATAGACGAGAACACCATTAAGGACAAGAACTACCGCAAGCAGGTGCTTGCAGTGCTAACAAAGTCGGTAAACGACAGGGCTTTCAACGTAGTCTATCAGCCGATATACTCCACGGCTGAGAAGCGCTTCGCTTCCGCGGAGGCTCTGGTAAGGCTCCAGGACTGCGGCAAACTCGGGTTCATCTCACCGGAGATATTCATACCCATCGCGGAACAGCAGGGAATGATCGCCGAGATAGGCAGCATAGTTTTCGAGAAAGTGTGCAGCTTCGCGGCGGAAAACAGGCTGTGGGAAAAGGGAATACGCTATATAGAGGTCAATCTGTCCGGAATGCAGAGTGTTGACCCGTCCCTCCCGGCGCAGCTTTCCTCGGTAATGCAGAAGTACGGCATCGACCCCAAATTCATCAACCTTGAGATAACCGAGACCGCCTCCATAGACGGCGGCGAGCTGCTTGACATGAATATGAAGCGTCTGCGCAGCCTTGGCTGTCATTTCTCAATGGACGATTTCGGCACGGGATATTCCAACCTTGCGCAGATGGCAAAGGTTCGCTTTGAGCTCGTCAAGCTTGACAAGAGCCTTATCTGGCCTGCTTTCGGTGAGAATCCCGAGGAGCCTATGGTAATACTCAACAGCTGTATCGCAATGATCCTCCAGCTTGGCTCGCACATCGTTGCCGAGGGCGTGGAAACAAAGGAGCAGGCTCAGTTCCTTGCGGAGCATGGAGTGCACTACCTTCAGGGCTATTTTTACAGCAAGCCTGTCCCCGGGGAAGTCTTTCTGGAAAAGCTGTCCGCGCAGATTTCTTGTTAAGTAAATTTTAAGCTAACATTTAGGTAATAATGCACATGATATTCCAAAAAGATTTAGTCAAAAACACTATTGAATTATGAAGCAATTTTTGTTATACTAGTATTAAAGAGGGCGGCTTTCCGCACCGGATAAAAAATAATGAGAGGTAAAGACATGAGCTTAGAAATCTTTGGCCAGAGCATTCCGAATATGCCTTGGCAGGACAGACCCGAGGGCTGCAAGGACGTTATCTGGCGTTACAACGCTAACCCGATCATTCCCCGCGACCTTCTCCCTACCAGCAACTCCATCTTCAACTCCGCTGTTGTTCCGTTTGAGAGCGACAAGGGTCACTTCGCAGGCGTATTCCGTGTAGACGACAAGGAAAGAAACATGGCTATCCACGCTGGTTTCTCCGAGGATGGCATTCACTGGAACATCAACCCTGAGAAGGTTGAGTGGATCAACGACGATCCCGAGACTGCCGAGGCTAATCCGTGGCAGTACGGCTACGATCCCCGCTGCGTATGGATCGAGGACAGATTCTGGATCACATGGTGCAACGCATACGGCTGGAAGCCTACCATCGGTGTGGGCTGGACCAAGGACTTCAAGGAATTCCACCAGATGGAGAACGCTTACCTCCCCTTCAACAGAAACGGCGTTCTGTTCCCGAGAAAGATCAACGGTGAGTATGTAATGTTCTCCCGTCCTTCCGACTCTGGTCATACTCCTTTCGGCGATATGTATCTGTCTCACTCCAAGGATATGACATACTGGGGCAAGCACAGACACGTTATGGCTCCTGACAGAGGCTGGGAGTCCAAGAAGATCGGCGCAGGTCCTATCCCGATAGAGACAAGCGAGGGCTGGCTGGTATTCTACCACGGCGTTCTCGAGAGCTGCAACGGCTTCGTTTACAGCTTCGGCGCTTGCATTCTCGACAAGGATCAGCCCTGGAAGGTTAAGTACCGCTGCCGTGAGTACCTCATCAACCCGCGTGAGATCTACGAGACCGTTGGTGATGTACAGAACGTTACATTCCCCTGCGCAGCTCTCTGCGACAAGGATACAGGCAGAATCGCGATCTACTATGGCTGCGCTGATACCTGCGTAAGCATGGCATTCTGCTACGCTGAGGAAGTTGTTGAGTACATCAAGGCTCACTCCAACAAGTATTAATAACTGATACAACATCAAAGCCCCTTTCCAGACGGAGAGGGGCTTTTTTTTAATTCGGAATTCGGAATTCAGAATTCGGAATTATGGTATCGCTTCGCGATATATTTGAATTTATTCAAGACG
>CALBGD010000325.1 GCA_937893735.1 uncultured Clostridia bacterium
AAAGGGTCACACTCTGGTTGCTGACGTTTCCTCCTGCTTCCTGTCTGAGCCGGTAGACGTTACTAAGTACGGCGTTATCTACGGCGGCGTTCAGAAGAACGTAGGTCCCGCAGGTCTCGTTATCTCCATTATCCGCGAGGACCTCATAACTGACGATGTTCTCCCCGGAACTCCCACCATGCTCAAGTGGAAGACACAGGCTGACAACGACTCCCTCTACAACACTCCTAACTGCTATGCTATCTACATCTGCGGCAAGGTATTCAAGTGGATAAAGAAGATGGGCGGCCTTGAGGCTATGAAGGCTCACAATGAGAAGAAGGCTAAGATCCTTTACGATTTCCTCGACCAGAGTAAGCTGTTCAAGGGCACCGTTGAGCCGAAGGATCGTTCTCTGATGAACGTTCCGTTCGTTACCGGCAACGAGGAGCTTGACGCCAAGTTCGTCAAGGAGGCTACCGCGGCTGGCTTCGTTAACCTTAAGGGTCACAGGACTGTCGGCGGCATGAGGGCTTCCATCTACAACGCTATGCCTATCGAGGGCGTTGAGAAGCTGGTTGAATTCATGAAGAAGTTCGAGGCTGAGAACGGCTGAGTTCTGTAAAGGAGATCACTGAAATGTATAACGTACTTACACTTAATAAGATAGCCGCCTGCGGCACAGACCTGCTCGACAAGAGCAAGTACACCGTAAGCGATGATGAAAAGAATCCCGACGCTATCCTTGTCCGCTCCGCTTCCATGCACGAGATGGAGCTTCCCGCTAACCTGCTCGCCATCGCAAGAGCCGGCGCAGGCGTAAACAACATTCCGATAGACAAGTGCAGCGAAAAGGGCGTAGTTGTATTCAACACCCCCGGCGCAAACGCAAACGCAGTTAAGGAGCTTGTCATCGCCGGTCTGCTGCTTTCCTCCAGAAAGATCCCTGCCGCTATGGACTGGATAAAGACCCTCAAGGGCAAGGGCGACGAGGTCGGAAAGCTGGTAGAAAAGGGCAAGAGCCAGTTCGTAGGTCCTGAGATCATGGGCAAGAAGCTCGGCGTTATCGGTCTGGGCGCTATCGGTATTCTAGTGGCGAACGCAGCCGCTGAGCTTGGCATGGACGTTTACGGCGCTGACCCGTACCTCTCCGTTGAGAACGCTCTGAAGCTCTCCGGCAAGGTACACTATGTAAAGAGCAACAAGGACATTTTCGAGAAGTGCGATTACATTACCCTCCACGTGCCGGCTCTGCCTGACACAAAGGGTATGATCAACGCTGAGGCTATTGCTTCCATGAAAAAGACCGTCCGCCTGCTGAACTTCGCAAGAGATACCCTCGTTGACGAGAAGGCTATTATCGACGCCCTCGCAAACGGCGGTATGGCTTGCTATGTAACTGACTTCGCTACCGACGGACTTATCGGTCTGGACGGCGTTGTCGCAATGCCGCACCTCGGAGCTTCCACCCCGGAGAGCGAGGATAACTGCGCTGTTATGGCAGTAAAGGAAATCAGTGACTACATTGAGAACGGCAACATCAAGAACTCCGTTAACCTGCCGAATGTTGAAATGGCTATCACTGGAAACGCAAAGATCTGCGTTATCCACAAGAATGCCGAGGGTCTGCTGAACAACATCACAGCTCCGGTTTCCGCCGCTGGCATGAACATCGAGAACATGGTAAGCAAGTCCAAGAAGGACTACGCGTACACCTGCCTTGACGTCAAGGGCGACACAACCGGAATCGAGACGGCTCTGAAGGCTGTTGCAGGCGTTGTTGCGGTAAGAGTTATCAAGTAATTCTGCATAAAATACAACATGGGCGCCGGGATCATTTCCGGCGCCCTTTTGTGCTGCGCATAATATGAATACGCTGCTTCATGATGTATACGGCGGCTCTCGCCAAGCAAAATAGGTTCTTAAAGCAGAACATGATATATTTTGAGTCCTTAAAAGAAAATCAAAAAAATTGAAAATACCCCTTGACAAAGCGGGAAGAATGGTGTATAATAGCAAGGTAATAAAGCAGAGCCACCACACTCTCACCCGCCGGCGTTAAGTCTGTCAGGCGCGGTCGTTTAATGAGAATAAGCCCGCGGGCATTTCGGTTAAGCGTGAGTAGTGTGTACTCACGCTTATTTTATTTCACAGCTCAGACTGAACAAGGAAAGGCGGTGCTTTGATATCGGCACGAAAGAACAGCTCATTAACGAGGATATCCGGGAAAAGGAAGTAAGAGTCATCGGCGCAGACGGCGAGCAGCTCGGCATTATGGCGACTGCAGACGCACTTGCAAAGGCTATCGAGGCGGATCTCGATCTGGTGCTCATCGCTCCCACAGCAACTCCTCCGGTTTGCCGGATCATGGATTTCGGAAAGTATCGTTTTGAGCAGACCAAGAGGGAGAAGGAAGCCCGGAAGAACCAGAAGCAGGCAGAGGTGAAGGAGATCAAGATGTCGCTCAACATCGACACAAATGACTTTAACATCAAGGTCAAGAACTGCATCAAGTTCCTCCAGAACGGCGACAAGGTAAAGGTCACCATACGCTTCAGACGTGCGAGAGAGCTTTCTCACATGAACCTCAGCGAGGATCTTATGAAGAGGTTCCTCGATGCCGTTTCAGAGTACGGCGGATCTGAAAAGCCGTCCAAGCTTGAGGGCAAGAACTACGCGATAGTGCTGAGCCCCAAGAAGTAAGACAAGCGCTGAGCACTGCCGCCGCTTCCGGCGGAAGGCGCACTTTAATGAAAAATCTCAAGGAGGATAACAAAATGCCTAAGATCAAAACTCACAGCGGAGCGAAGAAGCGCTTCAAGCTGACAAAGAACGGTAAGGTAAAGATGGGTCACACCAACAGACGCCACATTCTTACTAAGAAGTCCACCAAGCGCAAGAGAGGCTTACGCGCAGGCGCATATGCAGACGTTACCAACGTAGCAGCTGTAAAGAGCCTTATTCCGTACAAATAATCTGAATTTGCGGAATAAGTCCGCAGACAAAATAACAGGAGGTAATGTAACATGGCACGCGTAAAGGGCGCACTCGCAACTCGCAAGAGAAGAAATAGAACATTAAAGCTGGCAAAGGGCTACTGGGGCGGCAAGAGC
>CALBGD010000326.1 GCA_937893735.1 uncultured Clostridia bacterium
CCTGCCTATCTCCATGGCTCTTTCGCAGGTGAGCTCAGTGATGGCAACGCCCCTTGCGCCGTCTGTGCCGAAAATTCTTCCCATATTGACCCCCATAATTTAAATCCGGAATTCGTAATCCAGAATTCGGAATTAATGTGCCGCCGCGTAAGGCGAAGCCGTCGCTCTGCGGTTATTTTAAATTTAAAAATCCATGGTCTGCTGACCGTTCTGGAGTATCCCGAGATGCCTGTAAGCAAGGGATGTGGCGGTCCTGCCGCGCGGAGTCCTCGCAATGAAACCGAGCTGCATAAGGAACGGCTCGCAGACCTCCTCCAGCGTGACGGATTCCTCGCCAAGCGCCGAAGCCAGCGTTTCAAGACCCACCGGACCGCCGTTGTAACCCTTGATTATCATTTCAAGGAACCTGCGGTCAAGCCGGTCAAGTCCGAGCCTGTCGATGTCCTCGCGGGCTAACGCGATATCCGCGATCTCCTGTGTTATCTTTCCGTCCCCGAGCACCTCGGCGTAGTCGCGCACGCGCTTCAGAAGCCGGTTCGCGATTCGCGGAGTTCCGCGGGAGCGCTTCGCTATCTCCATCGCGCCGTCCTTGGTGCATGGAATCGCAAGAATTATCGCCGAACGCTGCACAATGCTGCAAAGCTCCTCGGGAGTGTACAGCTCCAGCCGCTGAATTACGCCGAAACGGTCGCGCAGCGGCGCGGAAAGCTGCCCTGAGCGCGTTGTAGCGCCTATCAGTGTGAACCTCGGCAGGTCAATGCGGATAGACCGCGCAGACGGCCCGTTGCCCATGATTATGTCCAGAACATAGTCCTCCATTGCCGGGTAAAGGACTTCCTCCACCTGCCGGGATAGCCTGTGTATCTCGTCGATGAACAGCACGTCGTTGGGCTGGAGGTTCGTCAGCAGAGCCGCAAGGTCGCCCGCCTTTTCTATGGCGGGGCCGGACGTTACGCGGATATTGACTCCCATCTCGTTTGCGATAATGCAGGAGAGCGTGGTCTTTCCAAGCCCCGGAGGGCCGTACAGCAGGACATGGTCAAGGCACTCGCCGCGCTTCTTTGCAGCCTCTATGTAAACCTTCATGTTCTCCTTGACCTTTTCCTGACCTATGTATTCATCAAGTACCTTCGGGCGGAGGGAATACTCGATATCGGTATCTGCCTCATTATATTCCGGCTCGACTATTCTGTTACTGTTCCCGGGATTTCCCCCGAATTCAGACATTTCAAGCATCTTTGTCCTTCTCCTCCGTGTCCTGTGGTTCTTCCTTTTCTATGCGGCGGTAGTAATTTGCCGGCAAGTCTTCGCCGTCCGCTTCCTCCGCATGGTTGAACATACGAAGCGCGGTCATGCGCTTTGAGAGCTGCTCCGGCTCCTTGTAGCCGCAGAGTATTGCCTTGTCGTAGTGCTCCTCGGCGGATTTTTCATCGTCATGCATTGCGTACCATGTGGCGAGCTCCGCCTGAACAAGCGGGTGACCCGCCTGTATGGTTTCCAGTTTTTTCAGCGTTTCAAGAGCCCGGTCGTCCTCGCCGCGCAGCATATAGATGAGCGACAGGCTGTAATATGAATATCCGTGATTCGGATCGTATTTCAACGCCTGCTCAAAGCAGTACTCGGCGTTTTCCAGCTTTCCGTCAGCGTAATATGCGTGACCCAGCCGGGACTGTACCTCAGGGTTGTCCGGAGCGACCTCTGCCGCCTTGCGGAAAGCCCACAGCAGGCGAGCCTCGTTTTCCGTTTCCTCGTACAGCTTCACGAGCCACTCCACGCAGAAAAGCTGATTCTGCCGCACGCTTGCCATGCTGAGTGATTTCAGCAGAAGCTCCTCGGCGACAGGGTAACTGCCCTGAAACAGCTTTACGATTCCCTTGTAGGCGACCCGGGCGCTTTCGTCGTTCACCATGACTTTTAATCCGTGCTTGCCGAGCGCCCTTAGTGCGGCGCGGCGCATTGCAGCCTTCTCCTTAACGAATGAAAAAAGCATAGCAAGAAGCACCGAAACAACTATCATTCCGCACATGATAATGCCGGATACACATAATAAATTATATTTTGTATCGCCCAAAAACACAATAATGAACAGCAGGAACTCAATGACTGCAAACATCGCAAATATTTTTTCGGATAATTCTAATCGCTTCAGAGCCTTCACCTCCCATAACCGGATTTTATGACTGGCTGAAACTCAGCCAAGCCGCTTCAGCGCGTACTTTATAAGCTCCTCAACCGTGCTGTCAGGGTTCGCGCCTGCAAGCGCCGCCTGAGCCTGCGGCAGTGCGAATCCAAGCACGCAGAGCGCCGTGACCGCCTCCGCTGCCGCGTTTCCGCCGGTCAAAGCGGCGTCCATCGGCTCGGCGCCGAGATCCGCCGCAGAAATGTGCTGCTCCTTCGCGACCTTGTCCTTAAGCTCCATCACGATACGCTGGGCTATCTTGTTGCCTATTCCCGGAGAGCGGGTCAGGGTCTTGCTGTCGCCCGTGGTTATGCACAGTGCCAGCTTCGACGGCGTGATATCAGAGAGTATCGACAGCGCCGCCTTGGGACCTACTCCCGAAACGGAAGTAAGCTGTTTGAATGCCTGCAACTCCGCAGTATCCGCGAAGCCGAACAGATCGACCGCGTCCTCACGGACATTGAGCTGCGTGAAGAGTTTCACCTCGCCGCTGCTTCCTATCTTTTTCAGCGTGTTCATCGTGGTACGGCAGGCGTAGCCCACTCCCCCGCACTCCACCACAGCGAGGTTAGGCTCGGTGTGGATAAGTTCGCCGTGTAAGCTGTATATCATGTAAATTACCTCTTGTTCCTGTGGAATATCTTTCCGCGCGCGCCGTCATTCTCCGTTGCCTTTGCTATCAGCGCGGAGAGCTGCGACCCACTGGAATGACCGTGGCATATAGCCAGAGCCACTGCGTCCGCAGTGTCGTCTGGCTTGGGTATTTCGTTCAGGCGGAGAATGTTCTTCACCATCTCCTGGACCTGGTGCTTTTCCGCCTTTCCGTAGCCGACCACCGCCTGCTTTACCTGCATTGGCGTGTATTCGTAAATATCAACGTCATGCTGAACGGCAGACAGCAAAATCACCCCGCGCGCCTGTGCAACGTCGATTCCGGTGGTCTTGTTGTTGGTGAAATACAGCTTCTCGATGGACATACAATCCGGCTGGAACATATCCAGCACCTTGTTCATATCGTTGTAAATCTCCATCAGCCGCAGGTCAAAGCTTGTCCCGGCGTCAGTCGTTATAGCACCGTAGTTCACCACGGAAAACTGCGCCCGGCTGTAATCCAGCACTCCGTAGCCGACTATCGCATATCCCGGGTCTATCCCGATTATTCTCATGTGTAGCTTTCGTTGTCAGTGATGTACTCGCGCACCCTGAGCGGTATCCCCATGCTGTCCGCGAGCTTCTGGCAGCGGTCTATCTCCTCCCTGGAGATGACATCGACCACCGTGAACTTGGTCTGCACTCCCATGTTCTTCATATCCCTTGCGAAATCCAGCATTGCCTGAAACGCCGGCTCGCCGAAATGCGGCCGTGTGACCTCGTTATAGCGCTTCGCGTCCGGAGCGTTAAGGCTGATGGAAGCTATGTCGATAAGCCCCCGGAAGCGCTCAATGTCGAAATCCGGGTGTATCATGCGGACAAGTCCGTTGGTATTCAGGCGTATCTTCATGTCGGAATGCTCGCGGATATACTCCGCAGTCCTTACCAGCATATCCGCACGGACTGTGGGCTCACCGTAGCCGCAGAATATTGCATTCGTACAGCCGGTCTTGTCGAAAGCCTCGTAAGCGGCGGTTATCTCCTCAAAGGAGGGCTCATGCTCCAGCCAGAGACTGTCGTTATCCTTGACGGAATCGGAATTGTTCCGCAGACAGAACACGCAGTTGCAGGGGCAGCCGTTGGTTATATTAATGTACATCTGACCATCAAATTTGTAAAAAATCGTCATATGGTTATACCTCTACACATAAAATTATTCATTATATTATACCACTATATTGCGTTTTTGTCAAATCGAAATTCACTAAATATTGACCGTGTAACGTCGCAATTACAACATTCAGCACGATTTTCATAAAAATTTCAGCCGGAAGATGGCTCCCGGCTGAATGTGGTTATTCTGATATTACCTGTCCGTCCGTGGTGATGATGTCCACACGCACCGGAATATTCTTTCCGCTGGCAGAAACCGCGCGCTCCACAGCGCTGACGATTCCTCCGCAGCAGGGCACCTCCATGCGGACAACGGTTATGCTCTTAATGTCGTTTGCGCGGATTATTTCGCCGAGCTTCTCAGCGTAATCCACGTCGTCGAGCTTTGGACAGCCGATGAGCGTTACCCTGCCGCTAATGTATTTCCTGTGGAAATCCCCGTAGGCATACGCAGTGCAGTCTGCGGCGATGAGCAGGTCGCAGCCCTTGAAATACGGAGCCCGCGCCCCGGCAAGCTTTATCTGCACCGGCCACTGGCTGAGCATACTTGGAATCTCGCCCGCGTCCGCCGGAGCGGCTTTCGGCTTCATCTGAGCCGCCCTCATTCCGGGGCAGCCCGTGAAAACCGGCTTTTCCGCAGGCTTTGGAGCTTCCTTTTCCGCGAGGTGGCGCTTTACAGCTTCCTCGTCAAACTCCGGAGCCTCGCGCTGAACAAAGCTTATTGCATTCATGGGACAGGCGGGCAGGCAGTTGCCCAGTCCGTCGCAGAAATCCTCCCGGAGGAGCTCCGCTTTTCCGTTAACTATGCCGATAGCGGCTTCCTTGCAGGCGTTTGCGCACAGACCGCAGCCGTTGCACTTCTCTTTGTCTATATGTATTATCTGTCTTATCATGATAAATCTCCGTTTCTCTTGATTATTCGCGGCATTCGGCCGCCGTGTATATGATAACGCATTTTTCGCTGAAAGTCAATAGAACGGCATAAACTACATTTCAAGCCACATTTTTCATACAGCTCATACCAAATAAACCCCGGGCAGCTAAAAACTTTTTTTGCGTTTCTGCTTGACAGGCTGAATAATATGTGTTACAATTATGATTGTAATTTCTGTC
The DNA here is from genome assembly GCA_937893735.1 of uncultured Clostridia bacterium. Classification (GTDB taxonomy): domain Bacteria; phylum Bacillota; class Clostridia; order Oscillospirales; family Ruminococcaceae; genus CAG-115. The sequence goes on from CALBGD010000326.1 coordinate 5,057, forward strand.
GAATGATCGCTGACAGTATAAATATGCCAAGGAGGATTTTTAAATGGATAATATTCATGTAGGAGATAAGGTAGTTGTCAGACTTAAGGAAAGCTATTACAGCGACGGCAACACAAGACCAATCGTTCAGGGCGAGGTGGTTTACGCTTCCCCGAAGGGTACATACGCAGTCGTAAACGTTGGCAAGTACAACGTAACATACTGGAACAACGAGATAAACCTTTTCGATACAAACAAGTACAGAAAAACCAGCGGCAACCGCGTTGAGCCTATCTCCGGTGCGTCTTCCGACGACGACCAGCAGTGATCTGATATAAAAGCGTCCCCTCCTGTGATCAGGAGGGGAATTTTGATTTTAAAAACGAAACGGCTGCCGTCAGGGTCCACGCCCTGATGGCAGCCGGATCATTATGCCCCGAAAAGCTCCTTGGAAAGCCATACATAAGCGGTATCGAGCGCTTCGTACAGACTGCCCATTTCGCCCTTGCGGATCTTTGTGAGGTCAACGGGCTCAGTTCCGGTCGGAACCATCTGGACCATCACCTTTGTGGGTATCTCGCTGTCCTTGAAGGTTTCGCTTTCGCGGATCGTCAGCTTGGTCACGACCTTGTCGCCCATGCTTCCGTAGTAAATCTCATTTCCGCTTCTCACCAGAGGGAAACCGCGGTAGTAGACAAAATTACTTTCAGCCATTGTTAATTACCTCCATGTATAAAAATATAAATTACCAGTTGAGCTGTATCTCTCCGCCGTTGAGAAGGGCGTCAAGATTGCTGAGCAGGCGCTCAGTGTAGACCTCGCGCACCTTGTAGAGCACATCGCCGTTTACGCGGACTATGCTCTTGCGGTCGTCTGACTTGTAGAACTCCAATGTGTCCTCAAGTCTGCCATAAGTGCTCTCGTACTCCGGACGGTACTCGAACTTCACCGTGATGTAAGGCTCGTAGTCGGAATCCTCAAAGAAGAGCTCCTCGCCCATGGACGTGATAAGGTGCTGGTAGAAGCTCTTGAACTTGGTCTCGTCAAGCGCCTCGCTGCCATAGTAGAATGTGTGGTTGTCGGAATCTCCGTCAACAGTGAACTTGTACTCGCCGTCCGGAGTTGTCACGGTCAGCGTGTCCACCGTATAGATGTACGGGGAAATAGGTCTGCGGGACATGATGTCCTCGACCTTGAACGTGTACCACGGAGCATTTGCAGTGCTTATCGCATAGATGAGCTTGTCGCCCTCGAACATCGCGTAGTATCCGGTCACCTTGGAAAGCGAGCCGGAAGTATCGTCAGAATCGTCAGTTGAGCGAATCTCGTTTCCGAGAAGCAGCACCCGCGCCTTTCCACCGTACTTAAAGCTTATGCGGCAGTACGGGTCGTCAAGACCTGTCAGCGCAAGCTCCTCTTCGGTGGGATCGATATACTGGCAGGAAGCCGCATTGAGCGCGTACAGCCCGTAGCATATCGTCTGACCGCTGGTGGTGTCCACCTCGGCGGTTATCGGGGAGGTTATGCGGTGGGAATTGAATGTCGTGATGACGGAATCCTCGTCTTCCGCTTCCTCCTTGATGTCGTACATATATTCTATCTCCACCGGCTCGGAAAGATCCTTGCGCTCGATGGTGAGATAGTCAAGCTCCTGCGGATTGTTGGCGTCGTAAGCCTCGGTCAGCACAAGGCTCACGAAGTCCTTGATGTCGTAGAACACGCTTCCGGTGCTGTAATAGCTTACCTCAAGCACGTCGCTGCTGCCCTTTTCGCAGAAATAAACATAGTTGGTCGCCGCCGGATTGCGTATTCCGAAGCACATCTCGTTGGAACTGCCGTCGTCAAACGTTATCTTCACCGTGGAAACCGGCTCGGCAAGCCCGTATTTCGCAAGGTCGGAGGCTCCGCTCTCAACGGTGGAAGCCGCCGAAAGTCCCGCCATGCTGCGCACGAACGCGCCTATCGTGGAATTATTATGCTCCACGCCGTCAAGCTGCGGGCTGGTCCAGTAGTACTCAGTCGATGTGGTGACGTTTCCGTCGTCGTCAGTGGAAGCGACCTCGCGCTGCTGGCGCTCGAACGAGAAGCTGCCGGTCTCGTTGGTGACCTCCAGCTTCAGGACATTCTGCTGCTCCTTTTCGTTGATGACGACCTTATCGCTGTCAGAGGAGCTTGTATCGGAAGCGCTACTCTCCGCCTCACCGGTGGAGGAGCTGTCCGATGCTGACGAGCTTCCGGAAGCCCCGGAGGAATTATCCCCGGAGCCGTCCGCGGGCTTCGTCAGAAGCAGCACCAGAAGCACTGCCCCCAGTACCAGAAGCACAGCCGCCGCAATGATAACGGTTTTTGTGGTTTTTGAAAGCTTTGCCATTTATCTGTGCCTCCTGCGCACCCAGATAACTATACCAAGAACGATAACAACTATCGGCACTACAATGCAAAGGACTACCGCCAGAACATTGGCGTTCTCCTGGTTTACCTCGAAGCCGACATTGGAGAAAGACTTCGCGGTAATTGTGATACCCTCGGTCTTGCCGGAGATATAGTTGAACATATTTATCAGGAAATCCTGATTGTTGGAGTTTGCGTAGTTCATGAACATACTGTTGGCGATCATGCCGGAACCGAACGCTACAACTCTTGTAACGTCCTGAGTCGTGCTGTGCACCTTGTATGCGCATACCGCGTCGTTGAACGCGCCGGATTCCGCGGAGGAAGCGTCGAAACTGCTGTCGGAAAGAGTGCTTATCGGGCGGAGGTATGCTCCGTCATGGCTCTTTATCAGGACTTCCTGCTCAACGCTGCCCTTTGTGCCGCCGTCCCATATCTGGATAACGGGGCGGACATAAGCGTCGTAGGTCAGCAGGCTGCTGCCGTAGGTGTTACCTGCGTAGTCGGTATCCTGGATCTCCTGAAGATGAACGTACTCCATGCCGCCGTAGGTGTAGGAAGCGTTGCTCTGGAGCACAAGGCTGTCGCCTATCGAAATTCCCCACTCTGCGAGGAACGAAGCGAGATTCTTCATTGAGCTGCTCTCATCGTCAGCCGGAGCATAGCTGGGCTGGCTGTAAGAAGCAAAGTAAACCAGATTCTTTCCGAAAGCGCCGCCGTTGTCAAGGAATCTTGAAAGCTTGGAAAGGCTGTCGTTGTCGTAGTCCATGGAGGGCGCGTACATTACGATATAATCAATGCCGCTGTCTATCTCGGAAACGCTCTGGATATTGATGGTCTCAACGTCATAGCCATTCTTGTCGAGAAGCGCGGAAAGAGAGCTGCTGTCCTCCTCGCCGAAGCCCTCGGTGAACGCAACGCGCACGGGGTCGGTGTTGGTGACGTACATCAGCGCGGAGATTGCCGCCTGCTCGATGTTGCTGCCCTCGATTATCTGGGAAGCATAGGAGCTGTTGACGTACTGGTTGACATACTGCTCGATATAGTTCTCCGGATAGCCGTACTGCGACAGATTATCGCGGAATGTCGGGCAGGAGAAATAATTGCCCGGCGTGATTATGCGGTGTCTGCCGGTATCAGCGGATTCCACCACGATATAGTTCTCTGAAAGGGTCTCGCCGTTGAATCTGGACGTGAAATCCGGATTCTGGTCGATAAGGAGATACTGGAGCTTGAAGTGCTCGTTCTCCATAGCCATCTTTTTGAGAAGCTCGTTCACGCTCTTGTAATAGGTTCCGCCGCCCTCGAAATTCGCCTCGGAGTTCATTACGGAAACCGTAACGTCCTTGTCGAACCTTGCGAGGTAATCGGTGGTCGCCTCGTCCAGCGTGTAAACTCCCGTGTCGGTGAGGTCGGCAGTGGTGTCCACCCGGTCGGAGATTATGCTTACGATAACGTTCAGCACAACTACCGCCGCCACGAACAGAACGGTCAGGACAACCGCCATGGTGCCGTGCTTCAGGGTGCGTATATTTACCTTGTGCTTTCTGTCGGCGGGATTTCCGTTGCGTATCTCGGCCTCCTGCTTTGCGGGCTTCTTTCCCTTGGAGGGCTTGTCAGCCTTTGCCTCCGCAGTTTCGGGAGCCTTCTCAGGGGCAGTGCTTTCTTCAAGCTGATTCTTTTCGTTGTCTGTCATGTCTGCTCCCCCTTTCTCAGCTCCAGCGGCGGCGTTCGATTATCCGCATCGTCAGGAAGTTGAAAACTACTATCATGCTCAGGAAGAACAGGATATTCTTCAGGCTGAATATTCCGTAGGTGAATTCCCTGTACTTGTACAGCACGGAAAGAGAATTTATGATATCCTTGAGGAATCCCACGGAAACGAAATTAGAGATAACATCGAACAGGCACAGGAGGATATTCAGACCTATGCTGCCGATAGCCGCGATCATCTGGTTCTCAGTCAGGCTGGAAATGAATATTCCCGCCGAAATGAACACCGCGCCCATCAGGATTATGCCGACAAAGTTTCCGAAGAAGCTTGCCCACGCAAAGGTAAGCCCGGTGTCAGAGCCTGCGACCGCCGCTGAAAGTCCCAGCGCATAGACGAGCATAACCGCCGCGCCGATAAGGAAAATGAAGAACGCCGCAAGGAACTTCCCCGCAACTATCCCGAACAGGCTCACCGGAGCCGTCAGCGTAAGCTGATCGGTTTTCTGGCGCTTGTCGTCCGCCATGGTCCTCATGGTGAGTATCGGGATGAGTATCATCATTATAAAGAACATCCACAGAAAAACGTACTGCATGTCTGCG
>CALBGD010000327.1 GCA_937893735.1 uncultured Clostridia bacterium
ATTTTAGTATATTATTTTGAGCGTGGGGTGTCAAGTTTTATTATACAACATCATTACACGCTGCGCAGAAAGCTTAACGCGGCGGGCTGCACAAACCGCCGTCCAACTCACGCAGGCAGAAAAAAGACGAAATTCACCGCCGCAAAGTGCGACCCGCCGTATTCCTGCTTTAGCTGCCCTTACCCGGACTGCATACGTCCGGAACCGACAGGAGCCAAGCCGACCGCAGGAGAGCTTGCATTTGCGGCGGTTTTAAAACCAAATTCGAAGAAGGTGCAGATATGACTTTTGCAGAGGAACTTACCCCGGAGGAGCGTGAAGCAAAGCTCCGGGAAATACTCGACACGATTCAACGAGCTTGAGGCTTCTGCGGGTCAGTTCAAGAGCATTTCACTCAAGGGCTTCCTCGTAGGCGCGCTGTCCAAGATATCCAGAAGCCTTATCAACAACGTCAACTTTCCTATCGTTGACTATGTTGTCAATAAAATTGCAGAGAGCTACGCCCTGTGGATAGACAAGGAGCTTATCAAGGGCACCAACGACAAAATCGACGGCCTTAAGGGTATCAGCCAGAAAGTCACCGCGGCGGCTTCCACTGTAATCACCGCCGATGAGCTTATCGACGTTCAGGACATGGTGCCTGACGTATACCAGCCGAACTGCGTATGGACCATGAGCAAGAAGGCGCGTTCCGCTATTCGCAAGCTCAAGGATGGCGAGGGCAACTACCTGCTCAACAAGGATGCTACTACTAAGTGGGGTTACACGCTGTTCGGCAGACCCGTGTACATCTCCGACGCGGTGGACGGCGTTGAGGCGGAAAAGATTCCTGTTTACTACGGCGATTTCTCCGGGCTTGCCGTAAAGATCTCCGAGGGCTTCTCCCTCCAGCTTCTGCTTGAGAAGTACGCAACACAGCACGCGGTCGGCGCTGTTGCATGGATGGAGCTTGACGCGAAGGTCGAGTACGCCCAGAAGATGGCGGCGCTCGTCATGAAGGCTACATAAGGAGACACAGACATGAAAGTAAAGGCAAACAAGGGCTTTTCGGGCTTCTTCTCTACGGGGAAGCCTTTCAATATGCACGCGGGCGAGGCTCGCGATGTCGAGGACAACGGTACGGTTCAGGAGCTTATTTCTATCGGCTATCTGGAGGAGGTCGGCGCTCCTGCGCCGCAGGCGGAGCCGGAAAGCTCCGAGAACGCAGAGGAAGCTCCGGGCGCTCCTGACGAGGTGAAGCTTGATGAAGATAAGCGAGGTAAGTCTAAGCGCGGTTAAGGCGCACTGCGGAATCTCCGGCGCAGATTCGGACGAGCTTCTCGCCGTTTACATGGCTGCCGCGAAGAAGCTCGCCGCCGATTACACCGGGCTTTCCGAGGAACAGCTCGACGAATACCCGGATATCACCGTTGCGTATCTGAACATGGTGAACGAAATGTATTCTCAGCGCCTTGTGATGACCGCCGGAACACAGATGAACGAGTTCCAGCGGCAGATCCTTGATATGCATTCGGTGAATTATTTGTAGGAGGGCGCACATGTGCTTTAACAAAAAGCTGACCCTGCTCACGCTGGAATATCCGACCGGGCGCGGCGAACCGAAAGTAACGGACCGTGCGGAGGTCTGGGCGGACGTTTCCGAGCCGGGAACGGTGACGAAATTCCAGGGGCTTGCCGCCGGGTACGATATTTCCCTGACCGCTGTGATGTGGCGGCGGGAGTACAAGAATTACACCCACGCGGAATATCAGGGCGTGCGCTATAAGATTTCTGCGACTGGCGCGGTGGCGAATCAGCTCCACATAAAGCTGTCGCTGACAAGGGGGTGAGCTCATGGACGTTGCAGAGAAAATGGAATCCGCGCTGGCGGATATTCTCCCGGTCTATGGGTGTACTCCCGAATTCGGTGCGAACGATGAGCCGGAAAAATACGCGGTGTACAACATCACGGAGTTTCCGCGGGAATATGCGGAGGGCGAGGACAATTCAACGCAGTATCTGTGCAGGCTCGCGGTGTTCACTCCGGCGCTGGATTTCGCGCTGTACAGGCGGATTAAAAAGGCTATGCAGGCGGCGGGTTTCGGGTATTCCTCTGGCGGTCAGGTCGGGACGGATACGCTGTTTCCTTACGTTACGCACTACTATCTTGATTTTGTGTGGGTTGAGGATAATGGCTGACGATATGTTCGACCTGGGGCTTGAGCAGTTCCAGCAGCAGATAAATATTCTCGTCCGGGACCTCGACCAGATGAACGAAGCTGTTGAATCCGGAGCGGTCGAAGCCGCAAATGAAGCCGCCGAGATGATAGCCGCCGAGCAAAGGCGGCTGTTGTCGGCAGCTAATTTCAAGAAGCGAAAAAATAACCTTGCAAATTTTATTAAGGTTCGTCAGTCGTCATCAAAAAAATACTACCGGCTGAATATCGGGTATGATTCCTGGACTATTAAAAATTTCCCAGAGGTACTGGTTATCGAATACGGCAGACCGGGTAAATCCGCGCGGCGTATAAGTCCGGTGCAGAAAGATTTCGAAATGACAAGGGACGGGAAAACTTACAAAATAAAAGGACGGCGCAAGGGCGATTTCCCGCCGCAGACGCCGCATATCAAGCCGGGATTCATCCTGGCGAAAGACAAAGCCGCCGAGCATTTCCGGGACAGACTCCTGGAAATAGCTCAGCGTAAATGGAACAATAATGGAGGTTAACAATTATGGCAACAGCAGATACCAGAGGACACGCTCATATCAACGTCAAGCGGCTTGTGATGTGGAAGCTCCTCACAGATGATGATACCGCCACCACATACGATTCTAACAAGTATGAATTCAAGAAGTCCAGCTCCGAAAGGAGACCCAGAATGGAGCAACCGCCACAGGCGAACAGCGGAACAGAATGCAGCAGCTCCGGGACAACATCGCCCGGACAACCTCGCAGCTCGGCACCATGCGCACAGCCGAGCAGGAACTCCGCAGCCAGATAAACAGCACAAACCGCGAGCTC
>CALBGD010000328.1 GCA_937893735.1 uncultured Clostridia bacterium
CAAGGGGAACACCCTTGACGCTATCCGCGAGGGCATCAAGGATTCGTTCAACAATGCTGGTATCACGGATACAAACAAGATACCAGTTCTTGACGACAATGGCAATCTCACTATGCCTGATGGAAGCTCAGTAGTGGTATCCCAGAGACCCTCCATCAACCTTGACCAGCTTAAAGACGGTCAGCTCTATACAGTAGACGTTTATGCGAGCGGCGCCAAAAAGACGATAACTTTCACGGGAGCTGCTGACAGAGCCGGTACCGCCGCCAATATTCAGGCGCAGCTTAACGAGGCTTTCAAGTATGAGAAGCACATTCCCACCATCGACGAATACGGCAACATGAAGGTGGAATACGTTGACGGCAACGGCAAGACGGTTTCCGATTCCGTTTACCTCGCAAAGAGCGACTCCGGAACCGCGCCTGATATTCAGAACGGCGCAACATATTCCAATAACTACATTCAGGTAACGATAGACGCTGCCGCTGCACTCAGACGCGGCGATATCGAGTATGCTAACGCCTGCATCGACAGGATAGTTACCTCCTCGGAGAACCTGCTGGTGGAGATAGCAGACCTCGGTAATGCAGAGGAATATATACAGTTCAACACGGACAGATTCGACACAAGAATCCTGAACCTCAAGGACAGACAGAAGACCCTCGAGGCGACAGACCTTGAATCTGAGATAACGCTGCTGAAAACCTATGAGGCTATTTATAATGCGTGTCTCCAGATGTCGAGTTCGATCGTGCCGAACAGCATATTCAACTACATAAAGTAATGGCAAAATACGCCGCCGCATTGCGGTACAGGCAGGGAAGCCCGGCGTATCTATATATGGTTATATAAAAGCAGACAACTCAGGAGGTGTTGGAAGTGAATGGTAATTTATTGCAGATAACGACGATCCCGATAAATATCGAGATCAAGGTAACGAACGCGAAGTTCCAGTTTCCGGACGCGACAGAAAGACAGCCTAAGGTGAACATCACCACAAAGAACGGCGAGTACATCATGAAGGCAGACCCGATAAAGGTCAACATCGACACCTATCAGGCGAGAAAGAGCCTTGGCTACGGCCACATGACCGACGGCGACATGATGAAGCAGAAGGCTCAGGAGGGCTGGTCGCTGGCATTCCAGGGGACGGCAAAGGTCGCCTCTGAGGGAAACCAGCTTGCACGCGGAATGTCCCCGGCTGAAATAGCTATCCAGAACGCGCGCGCAGGTGCAACGGTGGAGACCGTCATGGAGTTCCTGCCGAAGGAGGGCGCCGACATCACATTTGACGGCGGCACGCTCAGCATAGACTACCAGATGGGCGATCAGGAGATCGACTGGGATATCATGAACCATATGAAGATGGAATTTGTTCCGGGAAGCGTTGAGATCATCATGAAGGACAGACCCAGAGTAGAGATAGAGTATCTCGGCGGGCCTATCTATTTCCCGAGAAGCTCCGACCCGAACTACGAGCCGCCGCTGCTTGATGTAAAGGGCTGATACGCAGCCTGAAAGGAATGCCTATGAAGATCATTACAAGAGATTTTGGTGAGCAGGAAGTTGACGAAAGCAAGATCATCACTTTCCCGCAGGGTATAATCGGTTTTGAGGACGCGAAGAAATACGCGCTGCTGAGCCCTCTCGGTGACGGAGTGTTTCCGATGTGGCTCCAGTCCGTGGATTCAAGGGAACCGTGCTTTGTGGTGTACGACCCGATGGAGATATACTCTGACTACCGTTTTGAGATATCCGACGAGGAGCAGGCGCTTCTCGGAATAGACGAGAATGCCGCTTACAGATGTCTCGCAGTGGCTATCGTTCCGGACGACTACAAAAAGACCACCATAAATCTCAGATGTCCTATCGTGGTTAACACCAAGTCGCGTGTGGCCTCTCAGGTTGTTCTGACGGAGCACTTCGACTTCAAGGCGCCGGTCTACGAGGAGGTCTGAAATGCTCGTTGTAACAAGGAAAACTGACGAGAGCCTTGTAATCTCGGACAACATCGAGATAACCGTGCTTGAGATCGGCAAGGATAAGGTCAAGATAGGCATAAACGCTCCAAAAGAGGTAAAGATCATCAGAAGCGAGCTGAAAGACGCGCGCCAGACGAATGAGCAGGCTGCTCATGCTTCCGGCGCTGCAATAGCTGAGCTCCTGAAACAGCATAAACAGGAGGAAAACTGACATGGCAGTAAATAACATCAGACTTGGCGGTCTGACCTCTGGTTTTGATACTGAGGCTATGGTTTCTCAGCTCCTTTCATCTTACCAGACAAGGATCGACAATCAGAACAAGAAGCTCACGAAATTATCGTGGCAGCAGACGGCTTACCAGGATATCACAAAGAAGATAACCGAGTTCAAGAACACCTACTTCGATATCTTAAAGCGCGATACCTACCTGATGAGCCCGACTTCTTTCAATAAGTACACTTCCGCTATTACCGCGGCAAATAATGCGGATACCACGGGGCTTACAGTCACCACGACTTCAAGCTCATCTGCGGGAAGCTACAAGGTCAAGCTCTCACAGCTTGCGACAGCAACAAAGGCAGAGGGCAGCGCCCTTTCAATGGGCAACTTCAGTCTTGACCTTGACAAGGCTATCGCCAGCTCCGGCGGGGAGATAACCACCGCCGATGACGGCAGCAAGACCCAGAAGTTCAGCATGGCGCTGGATGTCCAGGTCGGCAGCGTTAAGAAGACCGTTGAATTCGATGTTGACGCGGTGCTTGACGCGGACGGAAACATTGCAAGCACGGACGACCTGAAGAAGAACATAGTTTCCGCGCTCAACACAAAGCTTCAGGAGAGCTTCGGCTACTCCGGAAGAAAGGACGGCGCTACCGGTGCGACTGACGCAAACGGCAACGAGTGGTATCTTCAGGCAGAGCTTGATTCCAACGGAAACGCACAGTTCAAGGTAGGCGGAAATTCTTCCGTTACCATCGCGGAGAACAAGGGCAGCTTCGGACTTAATAAGCCCAAGGCAAAGACTGCCATCTCCATCGGCAGCGTTGTCACCGGCAAGAACACATTCTCCGTTGAGATAGGCGGAAAGACCCATCAGCTCAGCTTTGACGGCGTGTCCACCACATATTACGACAGCCGAAATCTTTCTGGCAACGAAGCAGTGCTGAAAGAGTTCAACGATCTGAAAGCGGCTTCCTACCGCAAGGCTAATCATCTGGCTGCTGACGCTACTGTAACCTCCAACCAGCTTGAAGCATATACATACACAAGCGAGCAGGCGGCAAAGGACAAGAACACCGCTGCACTCACAGAGGCGCTCAAGGGCATTGACGGCTACACCTTCACGCTGGACGGCTCCTACCTGACGGCAAAGGACAGCAGCGGAAAAAGTGCGGATTTCGCCATCACGGCGATCGACGGCGGCACCCTCGGACTTTCCAAGGCTGCGGCTTCCAACAAGGCTAACTCAAATGCAAAGCTGTCCGACCTCGGCTTCAAGGCTGACGATGACGGCAAATATACAATGACCATCAACGGCAAAAAGATCACCGTTGACAAGGACGCTACGGTTTCTTCGCTTATGGCGGCAGTAAACAAGTCTGACGCGGGCGTTACCATGACATATTCCACCCTTACCAACAGCTTCACAATAGAGGCCAACGAAAAGGGCGGCGCAGGAAAGGTCGAGGTAGAGGCTAACGACCTCACAAAGGGTCTTGGTCTTGCGGACGATAATGGCACGATAGGTCTGAAGCAGGGTCAGAATGCAATATTCGAGATAAACGGTCAGGAGATCTACCTGAACGACAACACGTACACACTTGACGGCACCACCTTCACATTCAATGACAACATGAAGACAGGCGAGGAATACACCGTCAACGTAACCAAGGACAACAGTTCTGTCAAGGAGACTTTAAAGAAGTTCGTTGAGTCCTACAACAAGCTTATCGAGGACGTTTACGACTACATCGGAAAGTCCCCGGCGGAGGATTCCGACGGCAACAGATACGAGCCGCTGACCGACGCCGAAAAGGAGGACATGAGCGAGGACGAGATAACCAAGTGGGAGGAGAAGGCAAAGCAGGGCGTTCTCTACAATGATTCCACGGTGTCCACGATCATGAGCAAGATGCGTTCAGTGCTGTATGAGAGCGTAACTCTTGATGACGGAAACAAGTTCGGCATTTACAGCATGGGCATAAAGACCTCCAGCGAGTGGAGCGAGCATGGCAAGCTGGAGATAGACGAGGACGCATTCGACAAGGCGTTCGAGAACAACTCCGACGCTATCGTAAAGCTGTTCACCGATACCACCTCCGGCGTTATGACAAAGCTGAACAAGGTCATCGACGGCGCAGTAAAGAGCTCCGGCGCGGCTGAAAACAGAGGTACTCTGGTGCAGAAAGCCGGCAAGGCTGACAGCTCCGTTACCACGGACAGCACCATCTACAAGCAGATGGTAAAGATGCAGGAGCGCCTGAAGGAGCTCCAGAACAGATACGATGATAAGGAAGAGTACTGGTGGAAGGTATTCACCAACATGGAGACCGCAATGAGCGACCTCAACAGCCAGACCAGCTACATTTCCCAGTATCTCGGGGGCGGCACAAGCAGCTACCAGTAATAAATAAGAACCGAGGGTAAAACCATGTCGAATCCCTATGCAGCATACAAAAAGCAGTCAGTTTCCACTATGACTCCGGTAGAGGTGGTCATCAAGCTGTACAGCGAGACCGAGCGCCAGCTCGCCATCGGCGTCAGCGCGATAGAAGAAAAGGATATCATGAAGGCGCACACCTCGCTTGTTAAGGCGCAGGAGCTTCTCGGGGCGCTGCGCGGCGCGCTGGATATGGATATCCCGATATCCAAGAATCTCGATCAGCTCTACGATTTCTTCCAGAGGACAGCCGAAAAGGCTAACATGAAGAAGGACGCGGCAACCGCAGAAGAGGTAAAGAAGATCATTCCGATGATAGCAGACCTCCGCGACGCGTTCACCCAGATAAGCCAGATGACCAAGGAAGAGATAGAGGCGCAGGCGAAGGGAAAGAAGTAAGCGTATTTTCTGAAAGTTCAGGGAGGTGTTATTATGGCAGAACTTAAAGGCTGCGAGGCAGTTATCGAGGTGATGAAACAGATCATCGATGTGCTGCTGGAATACGAAAAGCAGACGGACGCCATGAGTAACGCGGATCTGGAAACGCTTCAGGAGGCGCTGCTGGCGCGCAACGAGCTCATCGGAAAGCTGGAGGAGCTGAAAGACCAGCTCGACGAGATAATAGAGCTTGAGACGAGCGATGAGCGCATACTGCTTAAAACGCTTGTCCATGGCAGCTATGTCAATGCCCCCCTGGACGAGGATCACAAGAAGGTCGAGCTTTTACAGCGAAACATCACTGTCATCAAGCAGCGCATAGTCGATAAGGATAATGTCATATCCGGGCAGTTCAAGAGCCAGCACGTTGATTCACGCAAGGAGCTTGAACAGCTTAAGCAGACTCGCCAGAAGATCGGATATTATAACAGCTCTGTCGTTGGCAGGGCGACCGGTCAGGCACTCAACAAGAACCTATAACTCTCACCACCCGCAGCCCTGTTGCGGGTGGTTTTTTCTGCCAAATAATTTTTAGAAGGATTGTGCATTATCGCGAAAAAAAACAAAAAGTAACAAATCTGCACAAAGCGCTTGAAAAAATCGGGAATTTACTGTATAATAGTTATACATAAGCCATCACAAGCAGAGAGGTGATTTCAATGAATGTCTACATGGCGCGTCAGCCGATATTTGATACACATAATCATGTATACGGTTATGAACTGCTATACCGCAGCAATGACAAGAAAAATGAATATACCGGGCTTAACGGCGATGAATCCACTGCGGACGTTGTAACAAATGCGTTTTTCGGACTGAATATCAAGGATATAATCGGCAACGGAAAGGCGTTCATAAATTTCACGGCCAATCTGCTTAAGCACGGCGTTCCCAAAATGATATCCCCTGAGCTGGTGGTGGTTGAGGTCCTTGAAAATCTGCTGATGGACGATGAACTGCTTGCCGCCTGTCAGGATCTAAAGGAGCGCGGCTACACGCTGGCGCTGGACGATTTTGAGTACGACAACAGTTACAGCGACCTGTTCGAGCTGGGAGATATCGTTAAGATAGACTTCCGCACATCGAAAAAATCCATTGAGGACACAGCATATATCTGCCGCTACTCTAATAAGGTCCTGCTGGCGGAGAAGATAGAGAGCCGGGAAGAGTTCGAATACGCGAAGAGCCTCGGGTGCAGCTATATGCAGGGCTATTATTTCGCGAAGCCGACTATAATGTCTAAAAACAGCCTCACCCCTCTGCCAGTGAATTTTATGAAGGTGATGCAGCTCGTTTCCCAGCCGGAGCCCGACCTTGAAGAGATAATCGAGGTCATCTCCTGCGATACGGCAATGTGTCAGCGGCTGCTCAGGCTTATAAATTCCGTGTATTTTGGTGTGAAGAACCGCGTCAGCTCCATAGGTCAGGCGCTTGTTATCCTTGGACTGGACTACCTGCGCGACTGGGTTTACCTGATGGGAATGCAGCGTATAGTCCGCTGTGATAACGTTGAGATAATGCGTATCTCCTGCCTGCTGGCGAAATTCTGCCGTCAGCTCGCGCTGATGATACCGCAGGCGGCTCCGGATTCGGATTCCTACTACCTTATGGGGCTGCTTTCAATGGTCGCATGGGGCGGCGAGCAGGCGCTCAGCCAGACGCTGGAGGAATTTCCGCTGACTAACGAGATAAAGGACGGACTTCTCGGCAGGGGCGGAATTTACAGCGATGTATACGACCTTGCCTACTGCTATGAAAAGGCGGACTGGGCAAGCGTAGATAAATATGTTGAGAAATATCATCTGGACAGCTCCCTTGTTGCAGAGGAGTTTGTCAAATGTGTGAAAGAGGCGGAGCGCATCAGAATGATGTGACCGCATGAGGGTTTTGTAATGGCGTTTTTCCTTGATGAGATAGACGGCTGTCTGTGGGACTACCTGCGGCAGACGCATAAGAAAATAGTGCTCTATGGCATGGGCGACGGCGCGGAGAAAATAAAGAACGTCCTTGATGAGATAGGCGCTCCCGTTGCCGACATCATGGCAAGCGACGAGTTCGTGCGCGGGCATAGCTTCCTTGGCTACCGCGTGAAGAAGCTCTCCGAGATAGAGGAGCTTTACGGTGATGATTTCCTGATACTTGTGTGCTTCGGCAGCCAGCTCCCGGACGTTATGGAGCACATTTACAGCATAGCCGCAAGGCATGAGCTTTATGCGCCTAATGTCCCGGTGGTTGGCGACGGTCTGTTCACGCTGGACTACGCAAGGGAGCACCGCGCGGAGCTTAATAAGGTATACGGAATGCTCGCCGACGAACAGTCAAGGCTTGTATTCGAGAACGTTATCCGCTATAAGCTCAGCGGAAAGCTGGATTATCTGCGGGAGTGCGAAAGCCCGCACGCGGAGATGTTCGACCTGCTGAAGATGGGCACGGAGGAGACATATGTTGACCTCGGCGCCTACAACGGCGACACGATAGTCGAATTCCTGAACGAAACAAACATGAACTTCCGCAAGATATACGCGATGGAACCCGACCACAAGAATTACATCAAGCTGAAAAGGCGGCTGTACATGATAGGCTCCGGGCTGCTGGAGGCGTACAACGCAGGCGCATGGGACACTGAAACTACTATGAGGTTCAGCCTGCGGGCGGGGAGAAGCTCCAAGGTGGACGAAAACGACCCGGATAAGCTGGCGAATCCTGCAAGATACCGCGAGGTCAGCATGATGAGCGTTGACCATATGCTCCGGGGAGATACGGCGACTTTCATCAAGTATGATGTCGAGGGAAGCGAGGAGCACGCGATAGAGGGCACGAAGAATACAATAGCAACATTCCGCCCTAAGCTTTCCGTGGCGCTCTACCACAGGAATGAGGATATGTTCGCGATACCGCTCCAGATAGCGTCGATAAATAAGAAATACCGGTTCTATCTCAGGCATCACCCGTATATACCTGACTGGGACACAAATTTATATTGCATTTGAGGTCAAATTATGAAGATAATAATTGGTATAGTACTAATATCAGTGCTTATTCTCGGGCTTGCGGCGTATCTTATCCTTATGCTGAACGCGCGGGAGATGATATTCTGCGGCGATGTCAAGAATCAGAGCGGCTCTGACCTTCAGGTGACGAGGGTTTACACGACCGACCTTAACGCCAACGAGACCCTCTCCGAAATAATCCTGAAAATGAACCAGACGAACGGTGACTCCGTACCGATATCCGATATCACGGAGGTTCTGGCGCAGTATCAGAACATCATCTATGCGCCGGTGGTTGAGCTTTCGGCTGAACAGGCGGATACCTCCACCTATGTCATAAACGGAAGCGTGCTTAACGGCCTCGCGCAGGACGGCAAAGAAGCTGTCACGGACTACCGCTACAAGGATATGCAGGTAAGCGCCATCGTCACGAATGGCAGGGTGCTTGCGGCGCAGAATGTCTACGACCAGGAGCTTTCCGACCAGAAAACGGACGACGGAAAGGTATTCAAGGAGCGGCATACCGTTATAGAGCCGATAGTTACCGGGGCAGATTCCGAGGCTTCTTTCGCGCTGACGGACTGCACCAATTTCCGGCTGATCGTCAACAGCTCGGATTTTCAGCAGCTTCCGGAGATAACATTCGTGTTCATGTATAACGTCAACGCTGAGAATCCGCTGGATTTCACGTCGGTCACCAACGATTCGCTGGCGGTCAGCATGAAGATGGAGTATGACGCCAACGGCAAACTGCTGCCCACATATGAGTTTATCAGGACGCTCACCCCGGAAGAGGCGGCAAAGCTGGGCGTGACGGTAAAGACGGTCACAAAGAAATAAGCTGACAGGGCGGTAAATAAGCCGCCCTTTGTCGTTTCAGGGAGTGATTTCATGATTTGCAGGCTGTGTCCGCGTAAGTGCGGCGCTGACCGTGAGAATACATTCGGCTTCTGCGGAATGGGTCGGAGCCTCCGGCTGGCGAGGGCGGCGCTCCACCAGTGGGAGGAGCCCTGCATAAGCGGCACAGACCCCTCCCGCGGGAGCGGCACCGTGTTTTTCTCCGGCTGTGTGATGAGATGCGTTTTCTGCCAGAATCACGAGATAAGCGCCGGAGGAATGGGAAAAGACGTCAGCGTGGAGCGGCTTTCGGAGGTATTCCTCGAATTGCAGGAGCAGGGGGCGTACAACATAAACCTCGTGAATCCCACGCACTTCGTGCCGCAGATAATCCGGGCGCTGGATATGGCGGGGGACAGGCTCCGTATTCCGGTGGTGTACAACAGCGGCGGCTATGAGCGTGTGGAAACGCTCCGGGCACTGGAGGGTTACGTTGATATATGGCTCCCGGACGTGAAGTATTTCTCGGACGAGCTGGCGCAGGAGCTTTCGCAGGCTCCCGGCTACTTTGATACCGCTATGAGCGCGGTGGAGGAAATGCTCCGCCAGACCGGGAAGCCGGTGTTCTCCCCGGACGGTATGCTGAAAAGCGGAGTTATCGTGCGGCATCTTGTGCTCCCGTATCATTACCGGGATTCCATTGAAGTCATCTCCCGGGTGGGGCAGCGCTTCGGAAAGGACGTGCTTTTCAGCCTGATGAGCCAGTATACGCCGTTTTACAAGGCCAAGGAGATACCGAGGCTCAACCGCCGGATAACCACATTCGAGTACCGCAAGGCGCTGGACGCTGTTTACGCGGCGGGTCTGGAGGGCTTCATGCAGGAGCGCAGCTCCGCAAAGGAGGAATATACCCCGGATTTCGACCTCAGCGGGATATAATTTGTGTAACTTGTTACATAAATATCTCAAATCCCCTTTACAAAATTGCTTTTTTGTGGTAAAGTATAATATGTGAAATTTATATCTTCAGGGAGAAAGAACATGACTGGATTTGAAGAACTCAACCTTGGCATAGACGGCGACAGTATCACGGCCGGCGAGCAGTGGAGCTGGCACGTCTACAAGAATCTGAATATGAAGTCCCACAGCAACGTTGCCGTGGGAAGCTCCGTATGGTACAAGCGGACCGTGGAGTGCGGCGGAAAGACCATCACCACTCAGGATTACGGCGCGGCTGATTTCGCCGGGATAAGCGACGGCTGGGAGCCCACCGACGACGCAGAGGAAATGCAGAAGCGCATGAACAACTGCGCGGTGGTACATATACAGAGATTCCTCGCGGAGTACAAGAGCGGCAATTTCCCGAAGCCTGACATCTTCGCATTCGCGATGGGAACCAACGACCTCGCGGAGTTCATCGGCGACCCGGACAAGGCACTCACCGGAAAGGAGCTTTCCGGCAATGGGAACATCGACCTGTTCACCGAGGCGGGAGCCGCACGCTGGTGCATTCAGACCATTCAGGAGAATTTCCCGGAGTGCCGCGTGTTCGTTATGACGCCTATCCAGACCGCGACCCCGGAGCACAACCAGAAGATAGAAAAGACCATCGAATGCCTGCGTAAGATATGCAGGGGGCTTTCCGTGCAGGTCATCGACGCTTACAGCGGAAGCGGAATATGCGAGAAGTTCGAGGTCATCGGCGCAAGAGGAAAGTATCTCAAGGACGGACTGCACCCTGATATTGAGGGTCAGACCCTCGAGGGCGCATTCGCGACAAAGGAGATATGCAACAACTATTTCTGAGAGGTAAACGATGGAATTTCCGGCAGAACTGCGCGGGGAGATAGAGCGGCTTCTATCCGGCGAGAGCACTGAAAGGCTGACCTCCGCGGCGGAGGGGCTTTCAAAGCGGTACCGCGAGAACAGCGGCACCGGGAAAAGCCTTGCCGCCAGCCGCCGCGATATTCTGGCGTATGCGGCAGTGAGAATGCCCGCCACTTTCGGGGCGGTATCAAAGGCTCTGGAGCTTTCGCTGGAATGTATCCCGGAGGAAAACCGCGAGTTCTCCACGGCGCTGGATATCGGCGCAGGAACGGGCGCAGCGAGCCACGCGGCTTACGCCCTGACGGAATGCGGCAGTATCACCTGCATTGAGCGGGAGCCGGAAATGCTCGCGGTCGGCAGTCAGTTAACGGAGCTCTGCGGAGTTCCGGCGGTGTGGAAGAGCGGGGACATCACGGCAGGCCTTGACGAAAAGGCGGATCTTGTGATGTGCTCATACTGTCTTAACGAGCTGAGCGCGGGCGCCCGCAGATCCGCCGCAGAGCGGCTGTGGAACAGCACTGAAAGGCTCCTGCTGATAGTGGAGCCGGGCACCCCGGAGGGCTTCGCGAATATCCTCGCCGCGCGGGAGCGTCTGGTGGAGCTTGGGGCGCATATCGCGGCTCCGTGCCCGCAGGAGGGCGTCTGTCCCATGGAAAATGGCGACTGGTGCCACTTCACTGCGCGGGTCGCAAGGAGCAGGCTCCACAAGCAGCTTAAAGGCGGGGACGTCCCCTATGAGGACGAGAAATTCTGCTTTATCGCGGCATCGCGGGAGGCTGTACAGCCCTGCTCCGCTAGGGTTCTCCGTCACCCGAGGATAGACAGCGGCAGGATAACGCTCCGGCTGTGCACGCCCGGCGGCACCGAGGAGCGCATGGTCACAAAGAAGAGCCCCCAGTTCAAGGCGGCGCGTAAATCCGGCGCAGGGGACAGTTTCAATTAATGGTATCATGGCGGTCACGCCTGAATATATTTACTAAGAATTTCACTAACAGGAGGGTATTACAATGTTTAAGAAGGCAGCAGCGCTGTTACTCGGCGCAGTTATCATGGCGGCTTCGTCGACAGTCACATTCGCGGAGAGCGCACCGGTGCAGACCGTTGTATGCGAGCAGGAGCTCGGAGCTTCCGCAGCAAAGGTATGGGACGGAAAGACCAAGCTGGAATCCGGCAAGAGCTACGTCCTCAAGAAGAGCGCTACCATCACAAGCGCTTTCACAATTCCCAAGGGAACAACACTCACCCTGAACAAGGGCGCAAAGCTCACCATCGGCAAGAAGGGCAAGCTCACCGTTAACGGCACGCTTACCGCAAAGGCTGGCTCCACCATCGTCGTTTCCGGCAAGCTGGCGCTTGGCAAGACCTCCAAGGATACTTTCGGCGGAAAGCTGACAGTAAACAAGAGCGGCGCGGTTTCCGGCACTCCCAAGAGCGTTAAGCTCGGCAAGAACGCCGCTGTGACCGTAAACGGCAAGAACACCTGCAAGAAGCTCGCGGCTCTGCTCGGCTCCACCGATGCCACCGCACAGGATAAGAAGGACATCGAGGCTGTTCTCAACGCATTCATGAAGGATATCGCCGCAGGCGACATCACAGGCGCGCTGAAGAGCGTATATCCCGAGCAGTACGTTGACCAGCTCAACGAGGCGTTCAAGGCTTACGGAATGACCCTTGACGAGTTCTTTAAGGCTTCCTATGACCAGATGCTGGCAGAGTACGGCATCACGGCTTCCGATATCCAGAACAACATCGACAAGGCTTCCGTCGTTGTTACAAAGCTCACCGACTACACCAAGGACATGACTGCTGAGGAAAAGGCTGTATTTGACGGCTGCGGCGATATCACCAAGGCTTACATAGCTGACATTGCGGGCTACGTTGACGGCAAGGCTCAGGACGGCTCAGCAGCGCAGGTAAAGGTCGCTAAGGTCGGCGGCAAGTGGTATATCTGCGGCTGAGATGACTGACGTTATCGTTGTGCTTACCAGCGGCGCGGAGTTTTCACAGGCGGAGAAATACCTCGGCTGTGTTTCGGCGCTGCGCCGGAACAGGATAGCTAAGAAGCGCTCCGATGAGGATAAGCTGCTGTCGCTGGCGGCTGGTCTGCTTCTGTCGCTGGAGCTCAGCCGGAGAACGGGAATTCCCCGGGAAAAGCTCCGGTATGAGCACGGCAGCTTCGGGAAGCCGTATCTTGTCGGGAGCTCCCTGCAATTCTCGCTTTCGCACACAAGGGGCGCGGTCTGCGCGGCATTCTCGGATAACGGGGAGGTCGGCGCGGATATCGAGAGCGCCTCACGCAGGGTCGGAGAGGGGCTCTATGCCCGCGTGCTTGCGGAAAACGAGCGCCCGCTCGTCCATTCCGGCGAGGACTTCATAAGGCTGTGGGTGCAGAAAGAGGCGTTCCTGAAACGGCTCGGCACCGGCATAGCAAGCGACCTGCGCGGCGCGGATACTACACTTATGAGGGATACCGCAGTGTACTCCGTGGGGGATTTCCTCGTGGGAATATCCGGGAAAGGCTCTGAAAGCGCGGCGATACACACCTTAGAGCTCACTGAACTGCTGGAACAGTTCAAGGTATAATCAACAAAAAAAGCTGTCCTTTTTGGGCAGCTTTTTTGAATTTATTGGTAAATCAAGCCGGAAATATCGTCAAAAGGTTGACAATTCGGCAAAAATGATATATAATAGATAAGGTTTTCAGAGTAAGGGGTGTGCTATGCCCTGTCCATCTGATGACCGGAGAGAGTTTATTGGGGCTGTGAAGTCAGCCCGCACGCATTTATATTGGAGGATAAAAGAAATGAAATTCACAAAGATCATCGCAGCATTTGCAGCTGCGGCTGTTGCGGCAAGCGCAGCTTCCTTCTGCGTATCCGCAGAGGAGAACGAGCCTGCCGGCTACGTTTATTTCACCGCTGAAAAGACAACTATCGGTCAGGGCTTCACCGTAGAGCCGACAAAGGTTCCTTTCTATGAGGGCGACACAGGCCTCGACGTTGTTGAAAGAGCTGCTGAGGTACTTACCGAGACAACAGATTACGGCGCATACATCACAGCATTTGCTGACGAAGATATCGACACCACCGTTCCCGAGGAGATCCAGGCAGTTTGCCCCGAGATGACAGGCAGAACACAGGAAGGCTACCTAAGCAACTTTGACTACACCGCAGAAAGCGGCTGGAGCTATTTCATCAACGATGACTACGCACAGGTAGGCATCGGAGACTATGTTCCCACAGACGGCGATGTTCTGCGCTTTGCGTTCACCGTATACGGCTACGGCGCTGACCTCGGCATTGACAACTCTTCCTGGGGCGGCGTGGCTGCGCTGGTTCCTGCAACAAACAAGGCTGAGCTCATAAGACTCTGCGCAGAGCTTAAGGACGTTGACACAGATGACGAGGCTTTCCAGTATACTTACACAGCAGCTATGGAGGCCCTTGCAGAGTACAACGTTCCGCAGGAGGATATAGACAACGCTGTTGCAAGCCTTACTGACGAGATCGCAGTTCTGGCTCCCGCTGCAACAGAGGAGACCGCTGACGTTACTGCTGAGGAAGTTACCGCTGAAGACGGCACCGTTGAGGCAGACGTTTCCGCTGATACCGGCAAGGGCTCTCCTTCCACCGGAGTTGAGGGCGTTGCGGTTGCATTCGCAGTTGTCCTTCTCGCAGGCGCAGGCATTGCACTGAGCAAGAAGCAGTAATCAATGAAACGGTTTATCCGAATATTCACGGCGGTCTGCATGGCCATTTTTCTGGCGGTGCAGACCGCTTTTTCCGCCTCGGCAGAGGAATCCGGCTGGCTTTCTGCGGCAGACGAGTGCTTCGGCTGGCTGACCGCACAGCGCGGCACGGAGGACTTCTGGGACGATCTGGAGTACAAGAGCGCGGACTGGTCGGTGTACTGCCGCGCGAAGCTTTATGGCGCGGAGGGCTCAGAGCACTACATCGCCACGGCTCAGCGGCGCTTGCAGGAGCTTGCGGAGACAGATGGCTTCGTTAAGCCCACTGACTTCCAGCGGCTGGGGATAATCCTTGCGGCGCTCGGTGCGGACGGGTCCCGGGCGGCGGAGCTTGGAGCCTATAATAACTCACAGCTCGGCAGGCAGGGCTTCAACGCGTATATCTGGGCGCTTATCGCGATAAACGTCACCAGAGCGGAGCAGCCTGAAAATGCGCTCAACACAGCGGAGAGCCTTTCGCAGTATATTATTTCGCAGCAGCATGAGGACGGCAGCTTTGCCCTTTTCGGCGACGCGGGGGACGTGGATATCACTGCGGCTGCGGTGTATTCTCTTGCGGATTCCGGCATTCCGGGGGCGCGGGAGTCTGCGCAGCGCGGCGCGGACTGGCTCGCGGCAATAGACGGAATGTACTGCTCCATGGGTACGCCTACCTGTGAAAGCACGGCTCAGGCGGTCATAGCCTACTGCGCTCTCGGAATGACAGAAAAGGCTCAGGAGGCGGCAGAGCAGCTCAGGCAGTACCAGCGGGAGGGAGGCGGTTACGCCCATCTCCTTGACGGCGATGTAAACGGGCTGGCTACCGTCCAGACGCTGGAGGCATTCACGGCGCTGGAGCTCTCAGGGCGGGGAGAAGCGCTGTTTTCTGCGGCGGAAAAGCTCCCGGCGGCACCGGAGACCGTTGATACCTCCACGGAAGAAGTTGTGCAGGAGCCGCAGGAGAGCGTGGCTTCCGGGTTCACGGGAGGTCAGATAAAGCTGATCATTTCAGTCATCGCGGGTATAGCGGCGGCGGTCTGTTCAGTCTGCTTCATAATCAGGAGGAAAAAGGCGCTTATTCCGGCGGCTGTGGCGCTCGCAGCAGTATGCGGCGGGGTCTGGCTGCTGGATATCCGTACCCCGGAGGAGTACTATTCCGGCGGAAATGAAGGCTCGCTTGTGGTGGAGATATCCGCAGAATGCACGTCAGTCCTCGGGAAAATGGACAGCATAGACAGCGCCGTGAATCCTCCGGAGCTTATTCCGGAGGACGGCGTTGTTATAAGCCGCTGCGAGGTCTCCCTCCCGGAGGGCGCAACGGCATTCGACGCGCTTATCGAGGCTGCGCGGCAGCAGCGCGTGCGGGTGGACTATACCGGAGCAAGCTCCATGGGAACCTACGTCAGCGGCATCGGCGGCATATACGAGTTCGGATTCGGAGGGCTCAGCGGCTGGATGTACCGCGTGAACGGCGATTTCCCGGACGTGTCGTCCGCCGATATTACGCTGAACTCCGGCGATATCGTGGAGTTCGTGTATACCTGCGACCTCGGGCACGATGTGGGGGAAAATTACACGGCGCCTTGATGTAATCCGTTTCACAAATCTGTATTTTGCACAAATATTCCGGAGAATTTTTGTTGAAAGCGTATGTGCGAAAATGCCGGTTGCTGCTTGCAAATAGAGCTGAAATATGATATAATTTAATAGAATTATATGGCGCAGTGCGCAGGGGAGAATGTGCGTGTGCCGTTCAGAGTACTAGGAGGAAAACCAAATGACATCTGCCACAGTAAACAACGGCGTTGCAGCAAAGCAGCCGCTGAGCCACAAGACAGTTGGCATCGGCATGATCGCTTTCGCTGTGATCGAAGCTGTTGTTACGTTCTTTATGGTGATGAAGCCGCTTTTCATCAACCCCGTATACACACAGTGCGCTGCCTACAATGAAGAGGGCAAGGCTTGTATCGTAAAGCTTTTCGGCAAGACTTTCGCTTCCGAGGCTGAGATCGCCAACAACCAGATAATCCTTTCCCTCTGGGATACGATCATCAACATCGCCCTTATCTACGTTGTTATCACTGGCATTCTGGCGCTGCTTGCCGTATGCTACTACAAGGGGTTCGCGTTCGCGAAGTCCTATCTTATCGCTGTTTTCGGTGCCAAGACGCTTATCGCGCTGGTTCCGATCATGATCCCCTTTGCTAATTTCAGAAACTCCATGCGTATCTTCGGCGCTGTTGATGCGATCGTCTGCTTTGCAGCGTGCATTTACTGCATTTATCAGAGCAATCTCGAATATGCGGACGATATGCTCCTTACACCCGAGCAGATCGCAGACATGAAGAAGCGCGGCATGACCGGCGGCTTATTCTTCCTGATGACTGTTGCAGCCTGTGTATTCGCGGCATTCGGCATGGGCGCCTATGGCAATATCGGCAACTCCGGCGGAAACTGGTCCATCGTTATAGGCTGGCTGGACGACACCGGTATCGCACAGGGCACCGTTCTTATGCTGATCATGGCGGCTGCGCTCATCGGTGCCATCACCTATGTGCGCGAGGGCGAGTGGGCTATGATCTACTTCTTCTCCTTCGGCGCTGCTATCACAGTTACAAACCTCATCGGAATCATCTTCAGATTCCTGTGGGTAGCCAAGACCTACAACCCCATGAAGGCTCTTGCTAAGTCCGGCGACGCTGACGCTACCGCTTGGCTCGGCTCAAACGGAATGACCTCACGCTGGTGGATGACCACCATATTCCTTATCCTGTCCTTTGTGGCTGCCGCTGCGCTGACCGTTATGGCATTCGGCAAGATAAAGAAAAAGCTCACTTTCCACATCACTGAGGCTGAAAAGAAGCCCGCTATTGCGGTTCTTATCGGCTGCGGTTCCATCATTCTCAGCTTTGTGCTGACAATGATCGCAGTACTCATGTGGGATAAGCAGCACT
Source organism: uncultured Clostridia bacterium (assembly GCA_937893735.1). Taxonomy (GTDB): domain Bacteria; phylum Bacillota; class Clostridia; order Oscillospirales; family Ruminococcaceae; genus CAG-115. The sequence goes on from CALBGD010000328.1 coordinate 17,416, forward strand.
ACACCGCTGTCACACTCGGCGCAATGGACTATATGTACTTCATCGCTTACGGCGGTATCACACTGTTCCTTGCTATTGCAATGTGGTGTGGTTACAGCTTCACCAAGTTCGGAACACTGGCGCTTTACCTGATGATCGCTTCCTGCAACTTCTCTACGATCTTCACCGTATTCGGCGAGAGAAGCACTAAGGTTGCAAACTCCATCGCAGAGCGTGACGCAGCTATCGCACAGGGTCTGTCCGAGATCCCCCGCGTATTCAAGGGCAGCAACTACATAATCTGCGGCATACTGTTCATACTTTCTGTTATTGCCTGTCTTGCTATCATAGCAGTGTTCGTTGTAAAGGAAGTAAGCAACTATATGTACCAGAAGCGTTACTCATAATATACGCTGATCAGCTTTCTGAGGCGCTGCCCGTATGGGCGGCGCCTTTTTTATGCCGTATATCAAAAGACTGCTGTCAGGCGTAATTTTCTATAAAAATACCTAAATTTTTTGGCTGACCTATTGCCAAAGCGAGGGAAATGTGCTATACTGAATATGAATACGGTGTGCTTTCTGAATTGGACACCATGCCGGATACGGCGTGTATTAAGAATATGGGAAAATATATAAAGGAGAGGATCATTGATATGAAACTCAGAAAAAGAGTAATTGCCGCTGCACTTACTGGCTGCATAGCTGCCGGCTCTGTTCCGGCGCTTATGCCTCTGACAAGCTATGCTGCAAATGAGAACTACACCAGCAAGGATTCCGTGTGGCTCTATAATGAGAAGCTGTTCTATGGCTCCGGTGAGACTGAGCCAAATGCGAACTTTGTAAAGGCACTCAAGAACGCCACCGGAGTAAAGGATATCACCGATATCACATTTGGCGACCTTGAGAAGATAACCGCCCTCAACCTGAGCGGAAT
>CALBGD010000329.1 GCA_937893735.1 uncultured Clostridia bacterium
TGCTCGGTGACTAAGGGCGCTTGCGGAAATGTAATGTCCGGGAATATCAGAAGCCTTACACAGAACGGAGCTGAGTACCGCCTTGTACAGGACGCGGACAGCATCGGCGGTGAGGACAATGAGACCCTGCACCATGCGCTTGAACGCGTCAGGGAGCTGCTGAACGAAAGCTCACGGGCTGTTACTGCACAGGATTATCGCGCAGCTGCTTTGAACACTCCCGGACTCAGGATAGCGGACGCGGCGGCGATACCGTTTTATGACGAGCAGAGCGGCGTGATTTCAGAAGATAAATCACCGAACAGTATCACGCTGGTGGTGATACCATACAGCGAAGAGCGGTTCCCGATGCCTGATGAAAGGTTCCTTTCTGCGGTTCGGGAGCATATGGAGAATTACCGCCTGATAACCACCAGGCTTAATGTGATCGCGCCGGTTTACATAAGAATAGACATCTCGGCGGAGGTTATATGCAGTACAAGAGAGGTCAGACAGGTAGTGAGCCGCGTGCAGGCGGAGCTTGAAAGCAAGCTGTCGGTATATGGCTCAGACGGCATGACGAGGTTTGGAGCTCCGGTGATGGAGGAAGCCGTGATCGGCTATATCTGCTTGGTCGACGGTGTACTGGCGGTGAAGAATATCAGCATTTCAGCCGATGATCCGTCCTGTGGAAGGGACAGATACGGCAAGATAGTCATTCCACCCAATGCGGTGGCTTATTGTGGGAATGTCAGCATTACGGTGACTGAATCCTGATGTGGGGTGAAAAATGGACAACAGCAGGCTATATATGACCCTCAACCGCGCGTTGGAGTGGGGCCGGGGGCTTCTTTTCGGTCTGAGGATCGAGGGAAACAGCGTTGTTTCCGATGAGGGCGGAAACTCCTATGCAGCGATAATAACCGGTTCGGTGGATTCTACGGAGCACAATTTCTGCTGGAAGAACCTGCTGGTGGATATAGAGATCCCGGCGAGTATGGTAATGCGTATTTACGCTTATGCCGCGGATTCAACGTTGTTCAGCATGGACGATGTTCCGGCAGAGATGGACAGCTATCTTGCCGATAAGTCGGTTTCAGCAGAGGAAAAGCTGCATAAGCTGGAACCGATGTTTACCCTTTTAGGCTCAGGCACAACCGATTGTCCGATAAATCTTCGCGGAAGATACATATGGATAAAGCTTGAGTTCGTTGCGCCGGAGGAGCGCAGCATAAGGCTTGATAAGCTGCGGTTGCTGCTCAGAAGCGAAAGCATGATGGACTACCTGCCGGAGGTATATCGCGCTGAGGACGGCGTAAACGGCTTTATGTCGCGATATATTTCGATATTTGACAGCATATTCTTTGATATGGACGACAGAATATCGGCGCTGGACAGAGGCTTTGATTATCGCTCTGCCAAGGGGAATATGCTGAAATATTTCGCGGAATGGCTCGAGATAGACGACGCTGCGTATCTCTCTGATGAGGAGCTTCGCAGGAAGATAAGCGCCGTCCCGGAGGATTACAGGTATATTGGTACAAAGCGTGGACTTTCCGACTGGATAGAAAGTGAGTACGGCTTAAAGCCCAATATAATCGAGTATTTCAGCGTGAGAAACATGGTTTATGAGGGCAAGGACAGAGAATGCTACCAGCGGCTGTTTGGCACAAATCCATACAGTTTTTTCATACTCCTGCCGGAAACGATCTTTCCCAACAAGCATGAGGCAAATGTTTTCATGGAGAAGCTTCGGCGGCGTGTACCTGCTAATACACAGCCGGAGGTAGTGCTGACAAGGCAGAGCGTTATCCTGGAGAACCACACCTATCTCGGCGTCAATTCGGTAATAAGCGGATATTCCGAGGCGGGAGCAGATACAGGAAACAGAATATCCCACGATTTGATTTTAGGAGGAAACAACAATGAATAACAACAAATATTTTCCGCTTGAAAGAAACAAGTATTTTTACGGGAAAATGCTTACCGCACGGGATTTTGAGATAGAACAGCGCTACTTCAACAACAAACGCAGGCTCGTCAATCGTACTATCCTCGGCGTAGGAGTAGTCTGCGGTCTTGGTGTGTATCAGAATGATGATTCCTCTTTCTCGGTGGAGACCGGCATGGCGCTGGATTATCTCGGCAGGGAGATAGTCGTTCCGGATCCTGTTATCAGAAAGCTCCAGATGGTGGAGGGCGCAGCCGGTCTTGAAAAGTCCGACCAGGCGTACCTGTGCCTCAGCTACGCGCAGGAAGACCGCGAGCCGGTGAACAGTATCGGCGCTGCGGATCTCCAGAGCGAGCAGTACAACAAGATCGACGAAGGCTTCCGGCTGTATCTCAGCACAGACGCACCGGACGCCGAGCAGATATACGGCGGAGCGGGTATCAATTCGGTTTCAACTGTATACAGCTCTCATGGGCTGCGTATAATTCGTATAGTGCCTAAGCTGGCGCTTTCCGGCGATGAGCTAGCAGTCAGGTTTGTCGTGCTTAAGGGCATTGACAGCGCCCCGGTATCCTTTTCCTACCGTTTCGAGTCGGAGTATTTTAGGCACGGCGACCAGAACAAGACAGTGGTGCTCAATTTCACCGAGGACAAAAACCTCAAAAAGGACGTGTTCAATGTTGATTACACCCTCAGGGTGGCGCAGGTATCGGAAATGGGCGTTACCCTAAGTGAGGGGAAGGCTTCTATTTCAGTGCAGATGGGTGATTTTACAGACAGCGTGGAGCTTTCCGACGCTCCCGAGGTGTACCTCTGCGGCACGGAGGAGAGCCTTTCTGTAATGCGCGACACCAGAATGAGCACGCTTGATAAGCATATCGGTGGCGAGAATACGCCGATATATCTCGCAAAGATAGACTGCATGAACATCGGTACGGGGTACATCATCAGGCATATCACGCCGCTGCCGTTTGGTCAGAGGATATCCACCGGATCCGCTCAGGCAGTCCGCACTGTCGATGCTGCTTCGGCTGCACCGGCAGAGGCGGCTTCCGCCCCGTCCCTCACCAAGAGCGAGGGCACGCTGAAGGGTGGTGTATCCACCGAGGTGGAAACGCTGGAATACTGGCAGAAGCCACAGGTCAGCGCGACCTACAGCCCGCGCAGCAGGAGTCTGAAATTCCGGTTCGGGATTCCCTCCAGCGAGGCGTACGATTACGCTACTGCTTCGGGAGTTATCGATATCCCTATTTCGGGGGCTATCAGGGTGAACGCGCGGTTTGTTTCCGGAGAGATATCGCATACCCTCGGAATAGGCGATGTCAGCATAACGGCTTCTGTCGAATATAATGATGGCGAGGAACGCAGGCTGCTGTTCGGGAATGGCGAGATATTCGCCACCAAAAACGATAACAAGTCAGTGCCGAAGATAGACACCGCAGTGATACTGTATCCCGAAAAGGGAACGTTCAAGGTGGGGGTTATGCTAAGCGATTATGTGGAGGGGCATTCCA
>CALBGD010000330.1 GCA_937893735.1 uncultured Clostridia bacterium
ACCCAGCGCGAGATAAAGCGCAACAAGGAGGTCTGCAAGTTTGTCAACCATAAGGAAAACGCACGCAGGCAGATGAAAACGGTCATGACTGCGCTTTCCGACGCGAAATATCTTGCTGATGTGCTGAGTTTCGCCGACCTGAGCACAATTGCCGACAGAATGCCGGATATCAATGTACTGAGCCATGATTTCCTTGCAAGCGACGGGCACTGGTGCAGGTGCAGCTTCTTTGCAATGAACCGCGATGAAAAGGGAAAGCTGATCGAGGCTGTGTTTGCGGTGCAGTACATCGACGCGGAGAAAAAACGCGAGCTGGAATATCAGCGCGCACTGAAAACTGCGCTTGAGAACCAGAACGAGATATATGCGGAAATGCTGCATATGCAGGGCTGCGGCGTAATTGCCTGCCACACCGACACCCGCGAGATAATCATGCTCAACGACGCCGCGCAGCAGCTCTTCGGAAATCCGCGCAGGGGCACTCTGCTTAAGGACGTTGTTTCTCCGATACTTGTCAACGATATGGCAAAGATAACCGAGCAGCTCGATGAGATCGCTCTTGTGCCGGGAAGCTGCAACTTCGAATTTGCAATCCGCGGTAAGGAGGATCTTGTATACCTGAAAACCACGGCGCGGACGGTGGTGCTCGCCGGCGGCGACAACATCCTGATACCCACGCTAATGGACATTACGGACAAAAAGCGGCTTGAAAACCGGCTTCTGGTGCTTTCTGAGACCGACCCGCTCACCAAGATATGCAACCGGGGAAGCGGCGAGCGCAGGACGGAGCGCCTGATCGCCGACGGAACCCCGGGAATGTTCTGTCTGCTTGATGTGGACAAGTTCAAGACCATTAACGATACATTCGGTCATACCATCGGAGACAAGGCGCTCATAGCGGTTGCGGAGTGCCTGAAAAAGAGCTTCCAGGGGTGCGTGGTCATGCGCCTCGGCGGAGATGAGTTCTCTGTGTTTGCACCGGAGGTCACTGACGAAAAGCGCGGCTCGGATATGATAAAAAAGTTTTTCGACGCGATCTCCGACATGGATATCCCGGAGATGTTCGGAAGAAAGATCACCGTCAGCATGGGAGCCGTGATGTGCATGGAAAAGGGCATGAAATTCGACAGAATATACGCCATGGCGGATAACGCAATGTACATATGCAAGAGCACCCTGGGAAACAAGTATCAGTTCTATAATGAGTGATCGGTGGATCTAATATATTGTTCAATGGAGCCTCAGGCGCTTATATGCGTCTGGGGCTTGTTTATTTCGGTCAGAATCGTTTACGCGTTATGTGCAGATTACACGAAAATCATACTCAATATTTCTGGAAATTGTAAATTATCATTAAAAACCCTTGATTTATGCAGAAAAATATGGTATTATTAAATCAATATAAAGGCGCGTACCCAAATCACACAAAGGGGAGATCTACTATGACAGTATTCAACGGCAAAAGCGTATGCGGCGCGGCAGTATGTGCAAGCGTGTGTGTTATCCGCAAGCCTGATCTGTCAGCGGAGCGCGTCCATGTTGACGACGCCTCTGCGGAGCTCCGCAGAATCGAGGCGGCAAGATATGTTGCTGCAAGGCAGCTCCAGGAGATCTACGACCGTGCGCTAGACAGGTTCGGTGAATCCAACGCCCAGATATTCGGGATACATACGATGATGCTGGAGGACGAGGATTACAACGGCTCGATTGACGGCATTATAGAGGCGGAAAGCGTAAACGCAGAGTACGCGGTCTACCGCACCTCCGTGATATTCTCCCAGATGCTGGAGGCAATGGACAACGAGTATATGCGCGCCCGCTCCGCCGATGTGAGGGACGTGTCGTTCCGGCTGATGTCGATATTACGCGGACAGGCTGAGGATATGTCCTATGTGCCGGAGAACTCGGTCATCTGTGCGGACGATATCTCGCCAAGTCAGGCGGAGGCGCTCGACCGCAGGAGTCCGGCGGCGTTTGTAATGGCGCATGGCTCCACGCTGTCGCACACGTCGATACTCGCCAGAAGCATGAATATCCCGGTAGTTATCGGCGCGGGTGATGATCTGCTCGGCACAGTCCACAGCGGGGAAGAGATGCTGGTGGACGGCTCAACGGGCACCATAATTCTGGAGCCTGACATTGCCCTGAGAAAATGCCTTATCCCGGAGGTGCGCCACCCGGCTAACGCCGAGGAAAAGACCCGCACCGTCGACGGCACAAGGGTAATGCTGCTTGCTGAGGGCGCCTCCGGAACACTGCCCGCCTGCGCGGACGGCGCGTCGTTCCTCTCCTGCCCGAGGCTGGACGATTCAGTGGAGCAGTACGAATACTACCGCAGCATCATGAAGAATGCGGCGGGCGGCAGGGTGTTCCTGCGCGTGCCGGAGATACCGGCTTCCGACCCGGAACGGCACGAGCACGTACTTATGCACCTGCGCTCGGTATTCCGCGCCTGCGGCAGTGCTGATTCAGTCGGCATACTTTTCCCGATGATAAACTGCGAGGCGGAAGCCCGGAAAATACTGAATGCCTGCGACGAGGTAACGACCTCTTTACGCGCGGAGGGCGTCGAGGTCTCGGACAATGTGAAACTTGGATTCATGCTGGAAACTCCTGCGGCGGTGGTTATAAGCGATGTCCTCGCGCCGATGTCCGACCTGTTCATCATAGACAGCGATGTTCTGTCGCGGCTGACACTTTCCAGCTCCGGTGGAGGTATTTTCGATGAGGAATTCATCGAGAGCCAGAAGAACGCGGTGCTCCGCCTGATAAATTACAGCGCGCGCTCCGCTGTGAAGAACGGCGCTCGGATAGGAATATGCGGCTCGCTGGCTCAGGATCCGTCGCTTACCGAAGAATTACTGCGAATGGGTATCAACAAGTTCTGCGTTCCTGCCGGACAGCTCGAAGAAATTCGAAGCGCGGTCACAAATGCAGACCTTGCAGAATGAATAAACGGGGAGGCTCACCGCCTCCCCGTTTCAGGCTGTCGATAAAGGCACATCTGCGTCGTCACTCCGCATGACGGCAGGCACAAAGCCTAGCCGTCACGCGAGTTCCTAGCATCTGCACCTTTCTCGGCAGCCTGGGATAAGTACTTTTTCGACAAGCTTAAATGGGGAGGCTTACCGCCTCCCCATTTTCTGACCTTATTTCTTCCACTTCATGGAGATATCAAACGCCTTTACGCTGTGGGTCAGCGCGCCGAGCGAAATGATATCAACGCCGGTCTCAGCGACCTCGCGGATATTCTCCATGGTGACGTTTCCGCTTGCTTCAAGCTTTGCGCGTCCGTTGACCAGCTTCACAGCCTGAGCCATCGTGGGGCAGTCCATGTTGTCCAGCATGATGACGTTGACTCCGCAGTTGACAGCCTCCTTAACCTCGTCAAGATTCCTTGTTTCGACCTCTATCTGGAGCATATGTCCCGCTTTCTGGCGGAGA
>CALBGD010000331.1 GCA_937893735.1 uncultured Clostridia bacterium
GATACTTCATCTGATTTTTGACAATTATAATGATGCAGTCCTGTTACTCTATCGCAGTTCCGGAAGCAGTTTGGAACATTATTTTGACATGCTGGTGGAAAATAAGATAAAGGAGAGTATCCTGTTTTTCAAGAACACAGGATACGCCGGAGTTGATGAAAGGCTGCTAAAACTTCTGATATCATCGCAGTTCGACAGCTACAGACGTATCGTCATCGACTGCCCGGACCGGCAAACCGCCGAAAAATATATGCACTCGCTGATGACTTATCATCTGGGCGGCTGGAGTGCACTGTTTGATTCTGAAAAAAAAGCACAGGAGGATATACATAATGAAATATAACGGATTCTACTTTTTTATGTTCAAAGGATCTATGAAAAAGGTGCTTGCGGAGAAATACGGCAAGCAATACGCTGCAGAGATCATAAAGAAAAGCAAACACGTTTACCGTGAACTGGTTGACAAGGCTGACGATATCGGCGATGACAATCCCATGGCATACAACGAGCTGTTCGCTCTGACATTCGTTGCGCCGTATGTGGCAAGCGAAAAGAAGATACCTCCGGAAACCGTTCAGGAAATGATGCGGCGCTCACTATATCACATCAAGTGGTATTTTGGAAAAACCGATCTGAACACTGACAAGGGCAAGGCAGAGAACAAGAAGAACATCGTAAAATACGTCAAGTGGTACACGCAGGAAAAAGAAAATCAATACCCAACATCGTTCAAGGTCGATTTTGTCGGTCAGCCGCACGAAGGCGCATGCTACTACCGTATCACCCGCTGTCCTATATGTTCCTATGCGGAAAAGCTGGGGGTGCAGGAGCTTGTGCCTTTATTCTGCGAGCTGGACGAGGTAATGATAACGCTGCAACACGGAGTGCTGCACCGTCAAAAAACTATCGCTTCCGGCGGGGAATACTGCGACTATTATATAACAGGCAATAAAGAATAGAATTGTTAAAAAAGAGGAGGCTACAGTTAAGAATTATATCTAGAAACTTGTGAATAAAGTAATACTATCCTGCATACTATGTCAGGCTATCGGAAAAGGACTTTGAAATTGCTGATAACGTAGTGCAGATTGTGCCTCTGTATGCCGCTTTTGGTATATGATCTTGCTCTCCGCTTTTCATATGTACGCACTATTATCTAATTACAGCTCGTTAACATTTGCTAATACCAACCTTAGCAATTGATTCCAGCCACGGCTTGTAAAAATCATTTCCAGGACTGCATAACGTAATATCTCAGCAAATGACCGATTCCACGACATAGAATTTTGTCGAAACCGCATGAATAATTCCACGGAAAAGACAGACAATACCTCCACAAAGCAGAAATGCTGATCAATTAAAATAACGGAGGAATTTATATATGAAAGCTACCGGAATCGTCCGCCGTATCGACGACCTCGGACGTATCGTTATCCCTAAGGAGATCCGCCGCACCATGCGTATCCGCGAGGGCGACCCCCTAGAAATCTACACCAGTCCCGACGGCGAAGTCATCTTCAAGAAATACTCGCCCGTCGGCGAGATATCCTGCACCGCGTCGCAGTACGCCGATGTGCTCTCAAAGGTGGGCGGCTGTCCTGCCGTTATCTGCGACCGCGACCACGTTATCGCCGTTTCCGGAATGGCGAAGAAGGAGGTCATCGAGCGCCGCGTATCCGGCTCGCTGGAGGACCTCATAGAACAGAGGAAGAGCCACGTCTACCGCACCCGCGACGACCAGAAGCTCAACCCTATTGAGGGCATAGACCGCTACGCGATAGCGGCCTCCCCCATTCTTTCGCAGGGAGACGTGAACGGCGCGGTTATCATGCTCTCCGGGGACGACAACGAATTCGCCACCAGCGAACAGAGTGCGCTCGTCCAGGCGGCGGCTATGTACTTCGGGAAACAGATGGAAGAATAACTCTTATAATAAGGCTGTCGAGAAACCCTCAGATTCTAGGAAGCGGCATTTCGGCTAGGCTTTGTGCCTGCCGAATATGCCGCTGACAACGAAGATGAGGGTTTACCGACAGCCTG